>PXDE01000517.1 GCA_003566475.1 PVC group bacterium
CTTTGAGTTCCGCTTTCCAGAGCGGGAGTCAGACTCCCGCATTCCCAAGCGGCCGTCGGACCGCCGCACTCCATGTCTCGGTGGAGGGGGAGAGGGAGAAGAAGCCTCGCCAATGGAGTCGTGGTTCGCGGGGCGGGAAACTGTAACGGATTGTAACGAGCGAAGTGGTCGCTAGAGGCCGTTACGGGCGTTTGGGGCGTTACACCGATTCCCGAGAACCCCTTAAAAAAGTGCTTTTGCTGGGTTTTTCGCGCATTCGTGGGCGCATCCTAAATCCTGCGCGTCTGCCAGTTCCGCCACATGCCCGGACAAAAGTGCCGGATCAACCTTACGCGGGGGGCCCGATGGCGGCAAGCGGAAGGGGAGGGGGGGGGCGGCCGGGGCTGGCTCGTATGGGACGTATGCGACCCATGGGACGTATGGTTCCCGAAGTAGGGTTAGCTCTCCGCAGGTGCCCCCATACGTCCCATAGGTCCCTTCCGTCCCATGGCGCCGACGCAACCCGGCGAATGCCTGGGCGGGGGCCATGCGCGAAGCCAGGCCGCCTCCCGCCGCCCCCAGCCTACCCCCGCCGCCGCCGGGCCATGCGTCGCCGCTGGCGGAAGACGAGCAGGCCGAAGAGGCCGAGCAGGGCGGCGGAGCCGGGCTCGGGGATGACCACCACCGGGGGAGGTTCGAAGTCCAGGATCACCGTCTGGGCATTGGGGTCATGGACGAAGAAGTAGCCGGTCGGGACATTCAGGGAGGCGAAGAAGGTATCGTCCGTCTCCACGTTGCTCGCGGTGATGAAGGATCCGGTGGTCAATCCGCTGTAGTCGATCAGGAGGTACGGATCGCCGGTGGCCACGCCCTGGAAGTCGATGGTGAGGGCGGACACGTCGAGGGTTCCCGTGCCGGAGAGGGTGATCAGATCCGGGCTGGCCCCCAGATTGAAGAACAGGGTGCCGCTGCCGCCCTGGAAGGTTCCGTTGGCCCCGACAGTGATATTGCTGTTGGCCAGGGAGCCCGACAGTTCGAGGATGCCGCGGTTGACGATGGTCGCCCCGGTGTAGGTGTTGTCGGCGGTAAGCGCGACCACATGGTTGTTGGCGTTGGCTAGGGTGCCATCGACGACGAAGTTCCCTGCACCGGAGATTACACCGTCGAAGTTGTGGCGGATGCTGGTGTGGCCGCGGCCGCGTACGATCAGGTCACCATCGAGGGTCCAGGTTCCGGCGTAGTTGGTGGTGACGGTGTTGGCGTCGGTGTCGATCCGGGCGCCGTCCGGGCCCACCACGAAGTCGCGCTGGAAGGTGGCGTTGTTGAGGCGATTCATGAACCCGCCGGAGTTGAGATAAATCGTCTTGCCAGCACCATCGGCGATGCGCGCCACATTGGTCACGACATCGAGAATGCCACCGGTGACATAAATATCCTGGAAGGCGTTGCTTGCGTTGGTCGGGGTGAAATAGGGCCAGCCGCCGGTGGTGAGCACGTTGCTGTCGGGGCCGACGAGGAACAGATCACCATTGCCGTTGTCGGCCACCAGTCGCGGGTTGAACGTACCCCGGCGACTGTTGTTCTGCATGTGGATATAGAGGTTGCCGGGGGATCCGATGGTGCCGGTGCCGGCTACGGTGAAGCCATCGCTGCCCCGGACGATCAGGCCTCCGCCTTGCAGGGCAAGGGTGGCGCCGGAATCGACGGTGAGTGACTCACCCACATTGGACCGGCCCGCCATGTTGAGGGTGTGGATGGTGGTGTTCGCACTGATTGTGACGGCCGCGGTATCGATCTTCACATTGTCCGTGGCAGACCAGTTCGCAGGGATGTTGATCACTTCGTTGCCGGAGTGTGTGTACTCGACGATCTGGGTGCCCGACATGGCCAGGAAGGTGCCCGTGGGCGTGGTCGTCTGCGTCAGGACGCTGGTCGCCCAGGGCCCAATGATGCCGGTGGCGTCGTTGGCCGGCGCGCCGGAGGCAATGTTCACGGCGCCTGCGGTGTTGACACGGAGGATCGAGGCGGCGTCCCTGCCAGCATAGCTGGCCAAATTCAGGGTGGCGCCGCTGCGGGTATCGATGAAGGACCGCCCCGGGCCCAGAGTCAGGGCGCCGAGGTTCTCCGTCTGGCCGTTGCTGACCAGTTCCAGCACTGCGGCCCCGCTCATGGTGAGGCTGGCGCTGTCGTTGATGCGCTGGCCGACATTCTGCAACCAGAGGTGCCCCGTGCGGTCGATCACGACATCGTCGATACTGGCCAGCGCCGCGCCCGTCCACATCTGCATCTGGCCCTCCCGGATGATGGCCGTTCCGGTGAGGCTGCTGGTGCCGCTGAGAAGATCGAGGCGACCGCCGCCGAGTTTGAGCAGGCCGTCGTCGCCCGCGAGGATCACATTGTTCGCAATCAGCGAGGTGCGGTTGATGGGTGCGTGCAGCGTCGGCACTCCCGATGCGCCGTCGAGGGTCAGGGTGTTGGCCCCGGAGATGCTCCAGTTGTGCTGGGGGCCGAACAGGATGGTGCCGATGGTGCGGCTGGAATCCAGGGTGACCGTGCGGCCGGTATTGGTCACCACCTGGCTAAAGTCGGCCGTATTCCCGGCGCCGTCGGCGATGATGTCGTCCACCCAGTTGCCGGCGACTCCCCAGTTGCCGTTGGCGTTGACGCCCCACACCCCGTCCTGGGCGGAGGCGGGGAGGGTGGCGGAGACGAGGAAAAGCCCGTGGGCTGCGGCGAGCGAGGTGCGGACGATGGTGGATGTCTTCATGGCCAGTCTCTCCTCAGTTGACGCCTCCGCCGACAGCGGCCGGTCGCGAGGCGGTTCCGTTCCTTGTTCCACGGTCTACAGCTTACCGGCATGGGCTGGCCGGGGATATTCTTCATTCGGGCCAAAATGTTTGCGGACGCGACAGCATTCGGAGGGCCCTGCGTCCGCTGCCGGGCGGGGCGACGCGGGGCCGGGCGGCCTGCACGCCTCAAGGTTGCCGCTCTCCGTCGCGGACTCGGTCGAGCGGCCGCCACAGGGCGCTGGGTGGGTCCGCGCCCGAGCTTCCCCCCTGTAGCGGCCGTTCGACCGAGTCTTCGAGGGAGAACGGCTCCGCACCGGGAATGCGGGAGATGGGGACGCCGGGAACGGGCGGCTTGCACGCCTGGAGGTTGCCGCTCTCCGTCGCGGACTCGGTCGAGCGGCCGCCCGCCTTCGTCCCGCAGGGCGGGACTACGGCGCGGCAGGCCACAGGGCGCTGGGTTCACTCTCCCCAGTCCCCCATCCCCGCTGCCTTGGGTGTGTCGGATTTTCAGAGCCTTTTGCCCAAGGCGAGATTACCGGTCCTCGGGCGATGGGGGGTAGATTAGGGGAAGTGGACCCATGGGGCCCGCCGGTCGCGGCGGGCCGGATGCACCGACGGAGGGAGGCTGCGGATGATGCGGATGGAACGGAGACGGCGGCGGGGCGCGGTGGGATTCACCCTGATCGAGCTGCTGTGGGTGGTCGCGGTCATCTTCATTCTGATCGCCCTCCTGCTTCCCGTGGTGGGCCGGATCCGGCGGTCCGCCCAGCGGGCCCAGTGCGCCAACCGGGTCCGCCAGCTCCACGGGGCGTGGCGGCAGCGGGTGGAGGAGGAGCGCCGGAACCGGGCGCATCTGGACTGGCCGCTGATCACGGAGCGGACCTGGCGCAGCACGCTCCTCCCCTATGTCAGCCTGGAGCGGAAGGTGTTCCGGTGCCCGGCGGATCCCGAC
>PXDE01000229.1 GCA_003566475.1 PVC group bacterium
GACGTTCCCAGTCCTCGTTCCGGATCCGCGTCAGCGTCAGGACCGTCCCCATCCCGGCGAGGACCACGGCCAGAACCAGCCCCAGGAGGGCGGGCGACGCGCGTCGCGGTCTATGGGGCGAGGCGTCATCCATGCGCCCGATTCTGCGCGGAAGCCTTGGAATCGTCCAGCCCCGCAGGGCCAGGTTCGTGCCGGAGCCCGGAAGGGAAACCGCGAATCCCGCATTCCTCACCACTAGCTCCACAAATCCACAATCCAAAATCCCCTCCCTCCATCCACCATTGCCCCCCTGCCCGCCCGGATCTATCCTTCCCCCATGTCCCTTTCCCGCCGAGACCATGATGATCGGTCCCCGACCGCCGTCGAGTTCGAGCCCGAACGGCTGGCCGAGGCCATTCGCGAGGCGTGCCCGGATGTGGATTTCGCCCTGCTCCTGGGCTCGGCCCGCGACGGGCGGGTGCCGCCGGGCGGCGATCTGGACCTGGCCGTAAGCACCCGAGGCCGCCTGGGGTTCGACGGACTTGGTCAGATCATTCGCGCGGTCGAATCGGCCGTGCCGGGAGTCCCGGTGGATGTCGGCAGCTTTGACCGGGCCGAGCCGGTGTACCGGTTCGAAGCGCTCAAGGGCCGGCTGCTGTTCGCCCGCGATCCCGACCGCTACCTCGACGCCTACTCCCGAACCTGCCGGGAGTACGAGGACCGGATGGTCCATTACCGACGCCAGCGGCGTTTTCGTCTGGAGCGAGGGAGTCCCGTCTCATGACTCCGGCCGGGAACGGGGTGATCCAGCGCAAGCTGGCCCTGCTCGACTCCCAGGTGCTTCGTCTTCGCGAGCACATGGCGGGGATGTCGATCGAGCCGTTCCGGGAGAACTGGGCCGTCCGGGCGGTCGCGGAGCGGACCCTCCAAGTCTGCGCCGAAATCATGATCGACGTGGCCGAGCGCCTGCTCGCCCTGGCGGACGCCGGTCCGGCCGCCACCGCCGCCGAGGCGATCGAGAAGCTGGTCCAGCTTGGGATTCTGACGCAGGCCGAACCCTACCGCTCCATGGTACGCATGCGGAACATCATTGTGCACGGGTACGAGGACGTGGACCCGGAGATTCTCTACCAGGCCGCCACCGAGGGGCTGGCCGACTTCCGCCGGTTCCGGGACGAGGTGGACCGGGCGACCCGCGCCTGACTCCATCGCGCCGATTCTTCTTTACCCCTGCGCCCGCCTGCGGAAATGTGTCGCTTCTTTCCGGAACCCGAATGCGGACCATGAGCATGGCGGCACGAATGAAGACCTCGGTGAAAATCGCGATCCTGGGCGGCGGCGGGCGCTACTGGGCGCCCGTGGTGCTGCGGGATCTCGCGCTGTGCCCCGATCTCACCGGCGAGGTCCGGCTGCACGACCTCGGGATCGAGGGCGTCCGGGCCAGCGCCCGGACCGGCCGCGCCCTCTTCCGCCATCCCGACAGCCGCACCACCTTCCGTATCCGGACCACCACCGACCTGAAGCCGGCGCTCGCCGGTGCGGACTTCGTGGTCATCGGCATCTCGCCCGGCCCGGCCTCGATGTTCGCCAACGACCTCGAGATCCCCCTGAGGCACGGCATCCTCCACACTGTGGGCGACACCACCGGGCCCGCCGGGATCTCGCGGGCGCTCCGGGCCATCCCCATCTTCACCGCCTACGCCGAGGCCATCGCCGAGCACTGCCCCCGGGCCTGGGTGGTCAATTACGCCAACCCCATGACCCTGTGCACGGCCGCCCTCTACGCCGCGTTCCCCGGCATCCGGGCGTTCGGCTGCTGCCACGAGGTGGCGGCGGCCAAGGACCGCCTGGCCAAGCTGGTGGCCGCGGATACGGGCGCGAAACGTCCGCCCCGCGAGGCCATCCACCTGGATGTGGCGGGAGTCAACCACTTCACCTTCGCCCTGGGCGCCCGGCACGCAGGACGCGACCTGATGCCGCTGGTCGACCGGGAGGTGCAGAAGCCCGACGCCTTCGGCGACGCCACCGACTATGCCCGCGACAACGCGGCCCGCGGCGCGTTCTGGGATCATCGGGGCCTGGTCGGCCTCGACCTCTACCGTCGGTTTGGCGCTCTGGGCGCGGCCGGCGACCGCCACCTGGTCGAGTTCGTGCCCTGGTACCTGGCCGGGGGCGAGGCCTCCCTGCACCGCTGGGGCGTGGTGGTGACCCCCGCCTCGTTCCGCGCGGGAACCTGGACGCCCGCCCCCGGAGTGACGCCCGCGCCCAACCCGCTCGATCCGGGCACCGGCCTGCCCAAGCGGCTCCGGCCTTCCGGCGAGGAAGGCGTGGCCCAGATCTGCGCCCTGGCCGGGATCCGGGATCTGGTCACCAACGTCAACCTGCCCAACTGGGGCCAGATGCCTCAGCTACCGGCGGGCGCGGTGGTCGAGACCAACGCCGCCTTCCGGGCCGACCGGGTGGACCCGTCCGTGGCCCCGGCCCTGCCCCCCGCCCTCGCCGCCCTGGTGCGTCGCGTGACCGAGGTCCAGGCGCTCACCCTCCAGGCCGGCCGGGAGCGCGACTTTGGCCTGGCCCTTCAGGCCGTCCTGCTCGACCCCCTATGCGTATTCGCCCCGGATCGTGCTGAGACCATGCTGCGCGAGATGCTGACCGCGAACCGGGCCCTGCTGCCGGGCTGGAACCTGTAACTGGAGAACGAGCATGCGACTGGGAGTAGCGAGGTATTTCACGGATTACGACAGCCCTGAGGCCTGGGTGGACCTGGTGAAGAAGGCCGGGCATCGGGCGGCGGTGGCCCCGGTGGACGAGACGGCGGCCGACGACGTGGTGGCCGCGTACCGCAAGGCGGCGGAGGCAAACGACATCGTGATCGCCGAGGTCGGGGTGTGGAAGAACACCTGCTCCGACGACGAGGCGGTGCGCAAGGCCAACATGGCCATCGCCAAGGCCAAGCTGCATCTGGCCGACCGGATCGGGGCCCGCTGCGCGGTGAACATCGTGGGCGAGCGCACAAAGCGCGGCGCGGCCGACGACCTCACCGAGGAGGCGTTCGAACGGGCGGTGGAGGTGGTCCGGGAGATCCTGGATGACGTGCAACCGCAACGGGCCAGGTACTGCCTCGAGACCATGCCCTACATGCTTCCGGATTCGGTCGAGATGTACGAGCGGATGCGCCTGGCCATCGACCGGCCCGGGTTCGGCGTGCACTGCGACCCCGCCAACTTCCTGCACAGCCCGCGCAACTACCACGCCAGCGGGGCGATCATCCGGCACTTCTTCGAGGTGCTGGGCCCGCACATCCTGAGCTGCCATGCCAAGGACGTGGTGCTGAACCCCGCCCTGCTCGTCCGCTTCGAGGAGGTCGCGCCCGGCCAGGGCGGCCAGGACTGGCGGACCTACGTGCGGGAGATCAACCGGCTCGACCCCGAGATGCCGCTCATCATCGAGCACCTCCGCACCGACGAGGCCTATGCCGACGCGACCGCGTACCTCAGAGGCATCGAGGCGGAGGCTGGATAGGCTGAGCGGAGAGGCCATGCACGCCATGGTCGCGCAACACGTTGGGAGCCACGGCTGGAAGCCGTAGCTACGGCGCCCGGGCGCGTGCCACCCCGTAGAAACGGCTTCCAGCCGTTTCCTCCCGCGTGCCGTCTCACCCTTCGTCCGGCTGAATCCTCCGGATCAGCGGCCCTCGCTGCTCCGAGACACCAATGCACGCTATTCCACGCAAAC
>PXDE01000483.1 GCA_003566475.1 PVC group bacterium
ACCGGTCACCGGATGGCACTGGCCCCCTGGACGAGCGGCTCTACATCCAGCAGGACGCGGTCGGCAACGTCACGAGCCTCGTCGGCCAGGATCTCGAGCATCCCGTCGAGGAGCGCTTCGTGTACGACCCGTACGGCATTCCTCTGGCCCTGGCGCCGGATTTCCTCCCCGAGCCCGACGGCAGCCGGTTCGACTTCCGGCTCGGCGCCCGGGGCCTGGTCACCGACCCCGAGGACACTGGGGCGGGGCTGATCGACACCCGCGGAGGGGCGTACCACCCTAATCTTGGCGGCGGCATTCAGGGAACCGGCTTCTTCCCGCAAGGCGCGGCGCCTGGTGTCATCTGGGGGACGCGTTTCGATCGACGCGATGTCGTGGCCGCACCCCAGGCGGCTTGCCACTGGAACAGCCCGCGGAGCACGCTGGCTGCTCGATACAGGTCTATCCTCGGGCTATGAGGCCAGCGCCCTTCTCACTTCGGCTGTCGTCGGCTCGACCAATGTCGCCGCGAGCGTGGCCACCGCGCCCCTGGTGTTCGGGGAACGGCTCGTTTCAGAAGGCTTCAGCATCACCGAGGCCGGTGCTGTCAGAGGACCCCCCACAGTAGGGGCTTAGGGGACACGAACTCTCACGCATCCGGGTACGTTCTGACCGGGACGGGGCGGGGCCTCCTGAGGGATTCGGGGTGGGGCCGCCGGTTGTCGGGTGGCCGTCGGAGAAGATGGAGCTGGCCGGGTAGAGGGCCAGGGTCTGTTCCTTGCGCAGAAGACCAGTCCCTACCGCAGGAGACCTGTCCCTATCCTCCGGAAGCAGTCGGAAAAGAGACTCCCAAGCAACGACGGACCCGTTCCTCCTTGCATAACAACCATATTCCCGTACCCTAACCCATATGAAGACGACGCTGGACTTGCCGGACGACCTCCTGATCGAGGCCAAGAGCGCGGCCGCTCGGCGGCGGATCTCCCTGAAGGCCCTGATCGAACATGCGCTTCGACGGGAACTCTCCCCCGGAAGACCTGGGGCCTCGGGCGACAATGGCCGGATCTTCCGTTTGGATGAGGATGGCCTCCCCTACGTTCCCTCCCGAAAGGGACGCGTGACCAGCGAATCCGTGTACCGCCTCTGAAACGTGCGACTCCCCTCCGACCCCAAACGCGTTCAGTCGCGCGTGACCTCGAACCCGGCCTCCTCGATCATGGCCAGGTCGCGGTCGTGGCCCTGGCCGCCGGTGGTGAGGTAGCCCTCGGAGAAGATGGAGTTGGCCGGGTAGAGGGCCAGGGGCTGGAGGTGGCGCAGCACCACCTCCCGGCCGCCCGCCGCCCG
This sequence comes from PVC group bacterium, assembly GCA_003566475.1. Taxonomy (GTDB): domain Bacteria; phylum Verrucomicrobiota; class Kiritimatiellia; order SS1-B-03-39; family PXDE01; genus PXDE01. The sequence goes on from PXDE01000483.1 coordinate 1,324, forward strand.
GATCTCCCGGGTGGGGTTCACGAACCGGAACATGCACAGGCAGCGCAGGGCGTCGCGGGGGCTCGTCTTGGGCAGGTGGCCCAGCGGCGTGCCGGGCCGGGGGTCGAGGAAGTTGACCGGGATCGAGGCCACCCCCAGGTCGCGCAGGGCGAAGGCCAGGGCCACCCGGTCCTCGTCGGTCTCCCCCATGCCCACGATGCCCCCGCAGCAGGAATCCATCCCCGCCTCGTGCACGGACTTCACCGTCTCCACCCGGTCGGCCCAGGTGTGGGTCTGGCAGATCTCGGGATAGTACCGCTCGGAGGTCTCGAGGTTGTGGTTGAACCGGTCCACCCCGGCCTCGGCCAGCGCCTCGGCCTGGCCGGGCAGCAGCAGCCCCAGCGAGGTGCAGATCTCGATGTCCATCTCGGCCTTGATCCGCCGCACCGCCTCGCAGACCGTCTCCAGCTCGCGGGCCGAGGGGCCGCGGGTCGCGGTGACCATGCAGTACCGCTTGGCCCGCATGGCGTGGGCCTTGCGGGCCCCTTCGACCAGCTCCTCGACCGTCTCCAGGGTGTACCGGTCGACCCCGCTGTAGGCCCCCATGGCCTGGCTGCAGAAGGCGCAGTTCTCGCGGCACATCCCGCTCTTGGCGTTGCGCAGCACATGCAGATGCACGGTCCGGCCGAAGTGCCGGCGCCGAATGGTGAAGGCCGCGTCGAGCAGGCCCAGCAGCGCGTCGTCCCCGCTGCGCAGGATGGCCATGGCCTGCTCCGGGGTCACCGGAACCCCGCGCAGCACCTCGGCCGCCAGGTCCGCCCAGTCGATTCCCGTATCCGCCCGTTGCGTCGCCGTCGCGTTCATGCGTAAATCCTTGGATCGTGTCCGGGCGCTAGAGTCCGAACCGCCCCCTTCCCTGTCAACATGAATCCCCTGGACTGGATCCCCCCCGAACTCGACGCCCTCGACGCCGCCTGCCGACGCCGCCGCCTCGCCGTGCGTCCGGCCATCGGCCCCTCGTGGACCGACGGAGACGGGCGGCGGTGGGTCAACCTGTCCAGCAACGACTACCTCGGCCTGGCCGGCCATCCCGCGATCCGGGACGGCGCGGCGGAGGCGGCCCGGACCTGGGGCGGAGGCGCCACCGCGTCCCGGCTCGTCGCGGGCACCCTGCCCATCCACGCCGAGGTGGAGGGGCGGCTGGCCGCGTGGACCGGCTATCCCGAGGCCCTGCTCTTCGGTACCGGCTACCTCACCGCCCTCGGCGTGGTCCCCGCCCTGGTCGGGCCCGCCGACCGCGTGCTGGCCGACCGCCTCGCCCATGCCAGTCTGCTCGACGCGGCCCGGCTCAGCGGCGCCCGGCTCCAGCGCTTCCGGCACAACGACGCCGACCACCTGGCATCGCTCCTGGCCCGCCCTCACCCGGGGCGCACCCTGGTCATCACCGAATCCGTGTTCAGCATGGACGGCGACCTCGGGGATCTGCCCGCGATCTGCGCCGCCGCCGCCCGGCACGGGGCCATGGTGCTGGTGGACGAAGCGCATGCCCTGGGGCTGTTCGGGCCCTCCGGCGCGGGGCGGGTGGCCGGGCTGGGTCTGCGCGAACAGGTGCACGTGCTGCTGGGCACGCTGGGGAAATCGCTGGGGGCCTATGGCGGGTTCGTGGCCGCCCGTCCGCCGCTGCGCGACTGGCTGATGCAGCGGGCCCGAAGCTTCATCTACTCCACCGCCCCGCCCCCGGCGGCGGCGGGGGCGGCCCTGGCCTCGCTGGACTGGATCGAGGCCCGTCCCCAGGCGGGCGCCGAGGCGCTGGCCCGGGCCCGGGACTTCGCCGCCCGGCTCCGCGCCCGGGGGTGGAACACCCTGGCCACCGAAAGCCCCATCATCCCCCTGGTGCTGGGCGAGGACGCCGCCGCCGTGGAGGCGGCCCGACACCTCGAGGCCGAGCGAATCCTGGTCGTCCCCATCCGCCCCCCCACGGTGCCCGAAGGCACCAGCCGCCTCCGCGTCTCCCTCAGCCTCGGCCACACCGACGACGACCTCCGCCGCGCCGAGGCGGCGCTGGCTCGGTAGGCCCCGACGCCGAGCCAGCCGCGCTGGCCGGTCCATGGGGGAGGGCTCCCATTCGCCTCTGCTCGGCCAGAGGCCAACCATCCGAATCCGCACGTAAGGAGGGCCCTTACGCCGTCAAGGCGGCCGTGGCCAGCCGTCGTGGTACGGACGTCCTCGTCCGTCTCCGCGATGTCCAGAGCCTGAAGAGGCCCTTGGTTCGGTGCCAGAGCGCAGACCAAGGTCTGTCCAGGCGCGGATCCTTCGCCGGTCGGACGAGGACGTCCGTCCCACGTCCAGACAAGCACGAGACGGGGAGTATGCCTTGCGGATTCCCCCCCCCCCCCCCC
>PXDE01000341.1 GCA_003566475.1 PVC group bacterium
CGGACCAAGAGCATCGAGGAGCTGCCGGTGGCCCTGGCCGCGCTGCGCTATGGGGGCCGTGACTTCCTGAAGACCCTACGGGCCGGCGTCTGCTACGGACGCGACTGCGACTCCATCGCGGGCATGGCCTGCGGGCTCTGGGGGGCGCTGCACGGACCGTCGCCGTTCCCGGAGTCCCTCACCGTCCCCCTGGCCGAAGCCAACCGCCGCGACTTCCCCGCCCTGGCCCGGGGCCTGGCCGAAACCGGCCGGACGATCCTCGCCAGGGACTATGACCGCATGACCGCCCGGGTGGCGGCGGGGGGGGCGCACGCTTCGGCTGCTGGCTGAGTTTCGCCGGTGTGCTGGCGGGTGGGTGGTGCCGCACTGCCACCGGTCTGGGGTTGGCCATATGGGACGTATGGGACGCATGGGACGCATGGGGGCTCTTGCGGTGGCCCGGCGATGGAAAGGGGGCCCCATACGTCCCATGGGTCGCATACGTCCCATATGGGCTTGGCGCCCCCCCGCTCACCCCTCTCCTGGCCGCCTCTCCTGCTGCCGTCGCCGGGCCTCCAGCCGCGCCCGGGTCATGCGCTCGCGCAGCCCGCCCTCCTCGAGGAAGTCCTGTTCGAGGCGGCGGAGCTGCTGGTCGAGAAGGTAGTTGGCCTGGTGGATGAGGCAGATGAGGATGTTGGCCACCACGGGCGCGGGGCGGGTCTCCACGAACGTCCGGATCGTCTCGTAGCTGAAATCGTCCCGGCCTCCCAGGCGGCGCACGAACCGGGCCTCCCGGCAGATCTTGTCCCACTGCGGATGCTTGTGATGACGCAGGTATTTCACGTAGTCCCGAAGCAGCTCGCCCAGGCTGGCCCGGGCCACCCCGGTCAGCTTGATCTCCCCCTCCTTGGAGATCGCGGACAGTTCGCTGCCTTCCGAGATGTTCTGCACCCCGCTTCGGGCGGCCTGCACCATCTGGTCGTGCGTGCGTGACCGGACGGGGACGAACCGGTCGCAGAAGCTGAGCGTGGCCGAGTAGATGGCGTCGGCTTTGCGGTAGGAGAGGAGGTCTTCGTAGCCCCCGTGTGGCGGGACGAAGCCGGGGCTGGGTGGCTCCCTACGAAGGTTCGGGCCTGCGGGGCGCTCGGGAGGCGATGGGGACATTGGTGGGGGCTCTCCGAACGCGGAGAATAGGCGAAGCGCCCGACGGGGAAAAGGCCCGAGTTGCGGACGCGGGCCATGGGACGTATGGGACCTATGGGACGTATGTGCGCCCTTGGGGTAGGCCTGCACCGGAGACGGGCCCCCATACGTCGCATAGGTCCCATAGGTCCCATTCGGGGATACCCTGCCGCAATCCACAACCCCGCCGCCCAATCCAAGACTGGCCCCGCGCTTCCGGCAGGTTATGCTGCCCGGGTTGCACAGCCCATCCAGGAGACCGCATGGCCGACTTTGAATCTCGCGTACAAGCCGCCCTCATCGGGGGAGCCATCGGGGACGGGATCGGAGCGCCGGTGGAGGGATTCCTTCGGGCCCGGATCCTGGAGGCCTTCGGACCCGTCCGGGGCTTTCTGCCTCCCACCGTGGGCGTGGACGGGCGCCCGCAGAAGGTGGACCGGCCGGACGGCAAGGGCGACGGACGGATCACCGACGATACCCTGATGGTCGAAGCCCTGATCGCCGCCTATATGGAGGAGGGCGATCACCTGACCGCCTGGGACTACCGTCACCGGTTCGCCCCCGCCGTGGCCACCCGGCCGGTCTGGCTTCCGGAGTTTCAGCGCGAGATGGTGCTGCTGGATCGGCTGGCCGGGGCGGAGCAACTCCAGATCCGGGCCCTGCTCCGCAGTCCGCGCGATCCCCGGTTCTTCGGGGCCCTGTTGCACGTCATCAGTTGCGGCGGGGCCATGTGCGCCTGGCCGGTGGGGGCCGTGAACGCGGGCGATCCGAGGGCGGCCTACGATGAGGCGGTGGGGTTCTTCTCGGCCCAGACCTTCAGCTTCGGGCTCGAACAGGCGGCAGTGATGGCGGCGGCCATGGCCGAGGCCCTGGCGCCGGACGCCACGCCCCGCTCGGTGGTGGATGCCGCCCTGGCTCTGGCCAAGGACGGGACGGCGGCCATGATCCGCGCCGCCGTGGACGCCCTGGCCCCCGGCGCGGACCGCGACCGCGACCTCCCCGCCGTCCACCGCGCGGTGCAGCCGTTCCATCACAAGCGGGGGCACGAGGCCGACACCGACGAGTCGGAGGTGGCCGGATCCGGCCGGGCGCCCGACGCGGGGCTGGAGAGCCGTGCCCGGACCAGCGAGGAGCTGCCGGTGGCCCTGGCCATGCTGGTGCGGGCCGACGGCGATTTCCGGGAGACGGTCTGCGCCTCGGCCGAATACGGCGAGGACGCCGACTCCATCGCGGGCATGGCGGGCTCGCTGGCCGGCGCCCTGGGCGGGCTGGGCGCGATTCCGGAAGACTGGGCCGCCTATGCCCAGACCCAGAACCGGCGGGACTACGTCGCCCTAGGCCGCGACTTCGCGGCCCGCGTCCGGGCCATCGCCGATGGCGACGCGGCACGGACGGCGCGGAGGCGGGAGGCCGTGGGGGGGAGGCGTGGTCAGGGGTCAGGGGTCAGAGGTCAGTGACGGCCGCTGAAACGTTGGGTTCAGCCCGAGCAACGAGTGAGACACGGGACGATGCGGGATGCGCGATGCGAGATTCGCGATGCGGGTTCGGCCTTGCCCAACGCCCTGTAGCGGCCGCACGACCGAGTCTGCGAGCGAGCGCGGCTTCTTCGCAGGTACGCGCCATGCCTCCCCCGCGTCGTCCCCTCCCTCGTCCCCGGCCCGGAGCCGTTCTCTCTCGAAGACTCGGTCGAACGGCCGCCACAAGGGGGCGGTTGGGGCGCGGGGTTGGCTCCGCGCCCCGGAGCGGCACCGGTGAGGGTGTCTCAGAGCAGCGGTCGGAGAAGGCCGCTGGCGCGGTGGGCCAGCCGAACGGGTGGCATACGACCGCGCCGCAAGGTGGGCGACCGCCGTAGGTCCGGCTTGTAGCCGGACACTCACGCCGGGAGTCCGGCTACCTGCCCGCCCTCCCTTCCGGGAAGGAGCAGGCGGGCAAGCCGGACCTACGAGAAGGCGGTGCCCAGAGCCGTGTCGGCCGCCGGCCCGCAGGATTCAGCGGCCTGCACGGACCCCTGCTCTGAGACACCACGCACGCCATGCGCCACAAACCTCTGCCCGCCAACCGGATGGTGCCGACGTGGCACGGGGGCGCCTGCCCCCGTGCCCTGCCTCCAAGACGAGGCGCCCGACTAGGGAGGAAGCCTCGATCCACCAGAGGAAACCCGAAGGCCCGGGGGGAGGCCCCCCACGGGCCACGGGAAGACTGCATCCACATCTCACATCCCACAGCCCACATCGCCAGCCGTCTCACCCCTCATCCGGCTGGCCCTGCGGCCAGCGGCCTGCACTGACCGCTGACCTCTCCCCCCTTGACCATTTTGCCAAAATCCAGTACATAAATCTTCCCATGCGACATCCCCGGTCCCAACCCAATCGCCATGCGGCAACCCGGGCCACATCATCGGGAGCCCTGCCCCTGGTGGTGGTGGCTCTACCGATGCACTATGGCTACTACCGCGACATCGTGCTCGGGATCTCCCGCTACGCGGGCCGGAAATGGCGGCTGGTGATCTCCCTGGGGGTTGGGCCCGACCAGTTGGA
>PXDE01000354.1 GCA_003566475.1 PVC group bacterium
ATCGCCGTGCTTTCCCTGATGAACCTGGGCCTCAAGTGGGGCGGGTAGGACGGGCTGGGGGGAACAGCCCTACGCGGCCCAACCCACGGGCAGCCGAAACCTGATCCCTGCGGTGGAGAGCGGACGGAGGGCTGGATTCGGCCGACGAGTCCGGCTACCATCGGGGTATGGAACCGTCGGAACCGCCCATCCGCAACGTCCGGACGGCGGCCGACCTCATGGAGGCCGGCTTCGCCCTGATGCGCCAGAACCTCCGGCGGCGGCACCCTGCCGATTCCGAGGCGGAGATCGAGGCCCGGTTCCGGGCCTGGAAGTTTCGCGAGGAGGATCCCATCCCCGGCGACGTGTCCGGTCCCGTGCGCGTCCGGAGACCCACGCCTTGACCGCCCTTGAGCGGACTCTCCGCCTGACCGCCGAGGTTCTGGATCAGCACGGCATCGAGCGTGCCAGGAAGGCCTCGCGCATGATCATGCAGAGAGGATTTCACCGGGAACGGGACCTGGCGGCCGATCTGGAGAACTGCCTTCAGCAAGTTTCGGAATCCTGACGCGCGGCCTGTCCCTTCGCGGTTCGATACTGCTATCGATTCTCGCCGCTCGGATGGGGGGGCGCGAGGGAACCGCAGGAGGTCGAATGTCGAGCAGAGCGCGGGTCTTCTGCGGGGTCAAACGACTGGTTGAGGACGAGCCAAGGCGGTGTCGCACGGGGCGAGGAGCCGACGCGGACTGATAAGCCGGAAGGGATCGCAGAGGATGCTGGGCCTTGATGGACCCCTGCCACCGCAGTCCATGACCGGAGGCCCGTCGTCCGGGCGACGCCCTTCCATGGACTGCGGCGGGAAGGGAGGTCTGCCCTGCCTGCCGAAGCCTCGGCGCAGGCAGGCGACCGCCACGCCGCCTTGGCTTCCGCCGAAGACGGGGGCCGGGAAAGGACTGCCTGAGCCGACATAACCCGGTCATTCTCAAATGCTTGAATGACATGGCGTGCAATGGTGTCTCAGAGCAGTGCATGCCCCCCGGCCAATCGTAGGGCCCGGCTGTTCCCTGGGTCATCTTCCCGTCTGCCCCTCCGAACCCGCCCCCGTTCGCGGTTCGGTACTCCCCTCATCGTCGCGTTCGTGGCCTGCCGGCTCCTCTTCGCCAAGCAGGATGGAGCGCACAGCCTCCAGCGTGGCCCGATCCGGCGCATTCCTTCGGACAGAGTCCAGGAGCCTTGCGGACTCCTCGGGCAGCACTCCGGCAGTGCACCGCCCAAGGGCGTGCAGGTCTCTCCACGCTACGTGGTTCATCGTCCACCTCCGACGTGTGGCGACAGCATCAGCGCTTCCATGGGATTTCACCCCAGTTCGCGGTGCCTTCATGCTCCTAGTCGGGAGACATCGATGCCACCCGACATCTCCAAATATGCCATGCCCACCGCCGACGTCGAACCGTCGGCCCTACTCGGGCGCAAGCCAGAAGTCTGAGTCCGTCCAAGGTCTGGACGAAACCGTCCAAGGTCTGGACGGGGGGGCCTGTCCGAAGCCGCTGGTGGGCAGGGCCAGCTCGGGCGGACCGCTCAGGACCGTGAAGCTTCCGACCGCTTCTTTCTCCTGTACCGGGCCTTCCCCCAGGCCAGAACTCCGAGACCGGTCAGTCCGGCCAGCCAGGTGGATGGCTCGGGGATGACGGAGGCCGGCGTGCCGAAGAATCCGTCGGTGTCCTGGCCCTGGATGGTGAAGGCGATGCCGCCGGACACCAGGTCCATGCCACCATTGGCCGCGCTGGTGTTGGTGGGAAACGTCATCCAGTCGACCAGGTTGGAGGTCAGGCCGATGTCTCCGCCGAATAAGGAATAGCCGTAGATGGTGTCGCCGAGGCTCACGCCGAGATCGTCCAAGCTGAAGAAGATGCCGCGCAGATGCTGGCCGGTCACGAGGGCGGATGGCCCCAGCTCCGGCGCTCCATCGTCGCGGCGCACCACCAGTGTGTCCAGTTGGACCAGGTTCGGGCCCCAGCTCGTGCTGCTCAGCGTGCGCAGCGGACCGTATCCGGACGGCAGCCCGGAATTGTCGAGGCTGGTGATCGTCGCGATTCCGAACGGATCGTTTCCTCCCCGCTCCATCACCCCGAATCCGAAATCCAGGAACGAGGGCTGAACGACATTCAGGCCGGCATCATAGATATAATCGATCCGCTGGATGTTGTTCTTGTTGTTGCTGCTGACGTTGTCGAAAACATTGTCGGTGCCCCGGTTGATGATCGGGCCCAGCAACGCGTCCTCCATGCTGTTGGACTGGTCAGGATTGATCCGGAACGTGCGATCCGCCTGGTTCGCCTGACCGGTCGTCGTCTGAAGCCAGATGAGCTGCCGTTCGGCCCCCACCCCCGGCACCGCTGGATTGCGCCGGAATTCGACCCGCGGAAGGAAGTCGTTGACCTCGTACGTCAGGACTCCCACGCCGAACGTGATAAGCATGAGATTGTGGTCGCTGCCACCTCCCGATGTCCCGTCGTCGTTGAAGATGAGGGTGGCGGTTCCGCTTCCGACATTGCTTGCGTTGGCGTCTGGTTGCACCGGAGCCGTATAGGACGAACCCGGCCCCTGCTCCCATTGGGTCGTAATGGTGTCGATGGCTTGCTGAGCTTGTGCCATGCCGATGCTTGCGATCAGACCCAAGGCCCAGCCGATCTGGACGGGGCGTAGGGAGTGCCAGGGATGGGGCTGCTCTTTCATGGCCGACATCGTAGGGAGCGAGTCACAGATGTGAACTCGGATATCGCGCATCGGAATTGTGCATGCGTTGCGAAGCGGGCATACCGCGCTCCATGGACAAGAACGTGGTCGCACCTGCCCCGAGATCAAGGCTCTTGGCCCTTGGAAGCAGAGCGAGGCGACCTACGGACAGGCGAACTCCGGATTGGCCATCGGCACGGCTTTGCGGTACACAGGGAGGCTTTCGCCCCTACGAGGAGACGCCATGAGCAGCCCGGTCCGCTTCGCCCTTGGTCAGAACGAGATGCCCACCCATTGGGTGAACCTGCTCCCGGCCCTGCCGGAGCCCATGGCCCCTCCGCTCCATCCCGGCACCCGCGAGCCCGCCGGCCTGGCCGACTTCCAGCCCATCTTCTGCGACGAGATCATCGCCCAGGAGATGAGCCCGGAACCCCGGGTGGAGATCCCCGACGAGGTCGCCGAGATCTACACCCTGTGGCGGCCCACCCCGCTGCTGCGGGCGGTGCGGCTGGAGCGGCACCTGAACCCCCCCGCCCACATCTACTACAAGTACGAGGGGGTGAGCCCGGCCGGCAGCCATAAGCCCAACAGCGCGGTGCCCCAGGCCTGGTACAACCGGCGGGCCGGCATCCGGCGGCTGGTGACCGAGACCGGGGCGGGGCAGTGGGGATCCTCCCTGGCCATGGCCTGCAAGCTCTTCGGCATGGAATGCACCGTGTACATGGTGAAAGTGAGCTACCACCAGAAGCCCTACCGCAAGCTCCTGATGCAGACCTGGGGCGGCGAGGTGTTCCCCAGCCCCAGCGACGCCACCGACTTCGGCAAACAGGTGATGGCCGAGGATCCCGACAGCCCGGGCAGCCTGGGCATCGCCATCAGCGAGGCCATCGAGGACACGGTGAAGTCGGGCGACGCCAAGTACGCCCTGGGCAGCGTGCTCAACCATGTCTGCCTGCACCAGACCGTGATCGGC
>PXDE01000450.1 GCA_003566475.1 PVC group bacterium
CCTCCCCGATGTCATCGACTCCCGGGATCTCGACCGGCTCGGCCTTGCGCCTGAGCTCGACCACACCGCCAAGGTGCTGGAAGGATCGGCGGTCTCCGCCGGCACGGCTTCCGGCGTGGCCCGCATCGTGTTCAATCCGGCCGAGGCCGGCGACCTGGGCGAAGGCTACATCCTGGTGTGTCCCTCGACCGACCCGGGGTGGACGCCGCTGTTCACCGGGGCCCGGGCCCTGGTGGTGGAGCGTGGCGGCGTCCTCAGCCATGGCGCCATCGTGGCCCGCGATTTCGGGATCCCGGCCGTAGTCGTGCCCCACGCCACCAAGCTCATCTCTCCGGGCCAGACCATCCGGGTGGACGGCCAGGCGGGGCGGGTAATTCTAGAACGTTGCGATGCTGCGGAGGCCGCGCCCTTGGCGGGCGCAGCTACGGGAAGAATCTCCGAAGCCCCCGACGCCAAGCTTGCTGTGAGCCTGGTCGAACGGGAGGGGGCCGCGCCACCTGCCGCAGACGGACCGGCCTCCTCCTCGGGACCGGCCGCGTCCTTGGCGGACGCAGCTACGGGGGAGGCCGCGTTCCCGCCTCGCGGGACGGGCGCAGCTACGGGGGAGGCCGCGCCCTCCGCGGGCGCAGCTACGCAGGAGGACCGCGATGCTTGAGCGGATCAACGACGGCATCGTGGATGTGATGGACCACGTGCTGGGCTGGATGCTGGTTCTGCCTGTGGATCTTCAGATCCTTATCGTGGCCGTGGGCACCGGAGCCATCCTCACCTTCGCCCCCGCTGACACCATCGTTCCCGAGCCCGCCACGGGCGGGGTCCTTCTGCTCGGCCTGCTGGCGGTGCGTCTGGCCCGCCGCCGGACCCGGCGCAGGCAGGCGCGTAGCTGAATCCGCCCAGGATTCAGATGCCGCGGGGAACGTCGCGGGAAGGGCGCCTGCGGAGGCGCTTCGCACCGGGACAGGCTCGTCCCCGCAGTCGGCCAAACGCTTGGCGCGTTCGGCTACGGGCTCCGCGCCCGGCCTGCGCGTAGCTGAATCCGCCCAGGATTCAGATGCCGCAGGGAACGTCGCGGGAAGCGCGCCTGCGGAGGCGCTTCGCACCGGGACAGGCCCGTCCCCGCATCACGTATCCCGGATCGCGTATCCCGTGTCCCCAATCCCGAATCCCCAATCCCAAGTCCCCAATCCTCCGCTTGGCCCACCGGGCGATATCCCGTAGGGTGCCCTCATCCAAGCCCCGAATCTCCACCCTAACGGTGACTGCCGACATGCTTGAACGTTTCGCTCCTCGTCACGCCTTCCGCCCCCGGATCCTGACCATTGTCCTGCTGTCTATGTCCGCGTCCGGCACGGCCCTCGCCTTCCAGCCCGCCGAGCGGCCCTTCCTCTTCATGAACCGGGAAGAGATCGAGGGCGCCCGGCGGCGGCTGGAGAAACCCTGGGCCGAGCCGGCCATGGCGGCGGCCCGGGTCCACAACGGGCGGGCCCCCATGTACGCGGACTGGGCGTTCCGGATCCTGGTCCATGGGGACGAGCGCGAGGCCGAGGCCCAGAAGAGGCAGTTGCTGGGTTTTGTCGGGGCCACCACCGACGGCACCCATCCGCGCACCAACCGCCTCGACATGGCCCTCCGCTACGACATCCTCTACGACCGGCTCACCGAGGAGGAGCGGAAAGGCGTCGAGGACACCTTCCGGCGGTGGATCCGGTTCCATCTTGACGACTACTGGCGGGGCCGCGAACGCGTGGTGATGGACGGGGAGGAGCGCGACACCCGCTACACCCGGACCAACTGGCTGCCCAACATGCATCACCCCCGGGGCCAGGGGATCTTCCTGATGGCGGTGGCCCTGCAGGACGAGGGCCTCATCCGCGAATGCTTCGCCACCCCGGTGGCGGGGTTCAAGTGGTGGATGGACGAATACCTGGCCGACGGCCAGTTCTACATGGAGGAGTTCCTCAAGAAGTCGTCCACCTTCGGCAAGCTGCTGCTGTTGTGCCGCGGGGTCGAGCGGCTGGGCCTGGGCGAGCTGGGGTTCGGCTATGTGGGCGAGAATGACCGGGGGGCACCCGGCGGCAGCATGCGTCGTTATCTGGACGCCTGGATCCACCTCGGCCTGCCCGCCCGCCCCGCGCCCGAGGGCGGGACGTCCACCTTCCCCGGCATCTCCATGGGCGATGTGGGGCCGTTCACCATGATCCGAGGCTACGGCCCGGACGACCGTACACCCCGCGCCCGCTGGCAGAGCCGCAACATGAACGGGCCATTGCCCTACAAGGACGCCCCGCTGTGGTTCGAGATCGCCCACGCCCAGTGGCCCGACGGCGGCTACGACTGGGTGCTGGCCCAGAAGCGCATGCCGGGACAGGACCGGTACTACCCGTCGCTGTACTTCAACCTGGACCCCGTTGATCCCGCCGACACCCGGCCGTTTCCGGTGACCTCCTACATCGCCCCCGAGCGGGGTTTCGGGCTGATGCGCATGGAGGAGGGGCCGGGCCACTGGTTCTCGCCCCGGCCGGCCGCCGCCCTTCAGTTCGGCATGTACTACGTCCACTACGTGCACGACTGCTTCACCCTGATGCACTACATCGCCCACCGGCAGCCGATGTACGGCTGGCGGGCCTTCGGCCCTCACCGGGGCTACGCGGGCAACCACCCCTGGCGGGACTCCGTCCGCGCCTACAACGGGGTGGTGGTGGACAGCATGCAGATCAAGCCGGTGGACGACGGCAACCGGGGCGCCGAACACACCGGCATCCGGCACCGCTTCGACGGACACGCCCGGTTCCTGGCCATCGACGCCATCCCCCGCGAGATCCCCGGCGGCGAGGACGGCGAGACCCGGACGGTGGGCGAGCTCTACCCCGGCACCGCCGTCGAGCGCCTGCTTTGCCTCACCGACGAGTACCTGTTCGATGTCATCCGTCTGCGCAGCGACCGGGAGCGCGTGTTCCACTGGAACCACCATCCCCACGGCCAGCCCGACGAGACCGATGCCGAGGCCTGGGCCCCGTCCTCGGATCTGGACGGCGGCAAGCTGTTCGAGAACATGGGCTCGATCATGCGTCGCCATCCCGAGACCGTCCCTGGCGGCGAGTTCGATCTGCCTGCCGTACACAAGCGCGATATGGGCGACCGGGCCTGGAACCTGGCGGTGATCCGGGGCGAGGGCGAGCCGGGCGTGGTCATCCGGATGCTGGGCGGCCAGCCCACCACCGTCTATCGCGACATCGGCCAGGGGGTGACCACCCTCATCGTCGAGCGCCGGGGCGAGGGCACCACTTTCGTGGTGCTGCACGAGCCAGTGAAGGGAGGAAGCCGGATCGCCTCCTTCGATCTCATCGCCGAGACCGAGGAGGGCATCGCGGTGCGGGTCCGGGGCGAGGGCGGGCTCGACGACATCATCCTCGTCGCCTTCGCGCAGCACGCCGACCGCGAGATCACCCTCGGCGCGGGCGACCAGGCCCACACTTTCCGCAACTTCGCCCACATCCGCCGCGGCGACGGCCGACCACGGGTCGCGGGGGAACTGGTTGGCAGTAGCCAGTAGGCAGGGGTCAGCGGTCAGTCGCCGCCGCTGGCCCGTTGGGCTCAGCCGGATGAAGGGTGAGACGGCTGGCGCGATGTGGGTTGTGAGATGTGGGATGTGGGCCGGTCCCTCCGTGGCCCGGGCATCTTGCCCG
>PXDE01000225.1 GCA_003566475.1 PVC group bacterium
AGGAGTATAGGGCGCGCCGTTGCGTCGCGCACCCATTGGGTGCGAACGCCCAGGGCCGCAATCCGCTCGTTACAAGACCCTTGCGTGGATCACGGCTCTCCAACTGCCGGATATAGGTTCAATCTTCGGTTTTCCCGTATTGCGGATCGCGGATCACGGATCCCGTATCGCCCCAGCCGTCTCGCCCTCCATCCGGCTGAGCCCTGCGGCTCAGCGGCCTTCACTGCTCTGAGACACACTCACGCGATTCCGTGGGCAAGCCGCTGGTCCGCACAAGCACACGAGCGATTGGGCGCGGACCCAGTAGTCCGCTGTCTGTGACAGCGGACCGCGCATGGAACGAGCCATCCCGGGCGGAAGAGAAGCCATGGTCGAGCCTTCCTCCAGCCAGGCGCGGCACATGCGCCCTCGCTGTCACAGACAGCGAGGCACTGGCATGCATCCCGCATCCCGTATCCCGCATCCCGAATCGGGCCCGCCGTCTCACCCCTCATCCGGCTGAACCCTGGGGTTCAGAGGCGGGCACTGACCTCTGACTCCTGACCCCTCGCTCTTCCGCCCCTGCGGATTGACCCCCGCCCCCGCCTCGGGCAGTCTGGGGGCCATGGTTGCCCCGGCATGACCCCCTCCAAGCCCCTGACAACGCCGTCCGACGACGAGCCCGACGCCCGGACCTCCCGCGAGGAGGATCTGGAGCTGATCCGCCGCGCCCGGGAGGGCGACACCGACGCCTACGACCGGCTGGTCCTGAAGTACCGCGACCGCATCTACGCCCTCGCCTACAACATGACCAGCAACCGGCACGACGCCGAGGATCTGGTCCAGGACGCCTTCGTCCGCGCCTACCGCTCGCTGGGCAAGTTCCGCGGCCAGTCCTCGTTCTACACCTGGATCTACCGGATCGCGGTCAACCGGGCCATCAACTTCCTCAAGAAGCGCAAGCGACGGCAGGCCCCCAGCCTCGACGATGTGGACGGGGGCATCGAGCGCGACCCCGCCTTCGTCGAGCTGTCGGCCCGGATCACCCCCCGCCGGGAGGTGAACCTGAACGAGCTTCAGAAAAAGTTGAACGAAGCCCTTCAGAAGCTGTCCGAAAAGCACAGGACGGTGGTCGTCCTCCACGACATTCAAGGTATCCCCCATGAGCAGATTTCCCGCATGGTCGGCGTGTCCGAAGGCACGGTGAGGTCGCGCCTGTTCTACGCGCGGAAGCAGCTTCAGGGAGAACTGGCGGAGTATACAAAGCGCCCATGACCCGACCCGACAACCCCGATTCCTCCGACCCGGTGGCCGATCTCCTCCGGCTCAAGCGCTACGAGACTCCGGATCCGATCCGTCAGGAGGCGCTGTTCCAGCGGATCCACGCCGAGGTGGCCGCCTCGGCGCCGAATCCCGTCGCGGCCTGGCTGGCCCTGCCCGGCCTCCGCTACGGGGCTCTGGCCGCCGCACTGGCCGCCGCCTTCTTCCTGATGCCCCGCGTCGACCCCGGGACCGAGACCGCCCGGCCCCCTGCGTCCCCGCCGGCGGACGGCTCGTCGGACCTCGCCATCCTCTCCCTGTCCGAGGACAGCCCGCCGCCCGCCGACTGGGCCGCTCCGGCCCCCGGGGGGGTGGATTGGAGCATCGCCGACGACTCGTCCTTTCCCACCTTCGAGGAGTTCCTTCGGCAGAACCCGAGCCGCCCCGCCCTCTCTCTTCCCGGAGCGGTCGCCCCGGTTGGCCTCACCACCGAATGGCTGGATCCCGCCCCCCGAAGCGTGGGCCAAGGCACCTCGGACTCGTTTCCCGATATTCTGGCCCCGGCGCTCCAGCCGGGCTCGGCCTCGCTGCTGGACCCCTGACCCGGAGCGTCGCTTCCTTCCGGCCCCGTGACGGCACGGCGGCAGCCACGTCCGGCGGTGGCGGCAGGATGGCGGCGACACTCCCATGCGCCGTCCAACCTCTGGACAATTTCGTCCAAGGTCTGGACAGGGAATAGGCGGCTCGCGTCGCTCAGAACCACCGTCCCGCCCAAGGATCCCAGCGCCAGATCTGGTTCCAGGTCGGCGGAGGGGGCGGGGCGGAATGGTGCCGGTGTCCATGGGGCGGAGAGCCCGCATGCGCGTGGGGCGACCGGCAGGCGGAGCAGGCGCAGGCCGAGGCAGGGGGCGGGGGCGAGGGTCTCCAGCCATATCCGCCGGCGGCGCGGGGCGCGACCGCATGGGTCGGGACGTGACGGGGCTGCGCGTAACCGCCCCGGGACGGCGCCGGGGCCGGCTGCGACCGGCGGGCCGGCGCGGGCCGAACATACACCTTGTAGCGGCCGCGGTTGTCGTCGCTGATCCGCAGACCGGTCACCATTTTCGGCTCGCCGAGATCCACCACATGGTTCTGGCCTGCGGTAAATCGCCCGCCCACCCGGTGGGGGGTGGTGCGCGGTCCCTCGCGGGTGACGATGGTGTTGATGATGACCGTCTCCGCCACCGCCTCAATGCGGATCTGGATGATCTCGTAGCCCACCGTCACTTCCTTGGGCTCGCCCCGGCGGGCGGTGAGTTCGGCGATCTCGACCCAGCCGTCGCGGCCCGCGCGGGGGGCGCGGCGGTCGGGGTCCACCCGATAGTGCTGGGCGAAGACGGGAAGGCTGGCGGCGGCCAGGCCAAGGGTCATCAGCATGCGCGGGAACCGGTTCATGGATCGCACTCCGTGGTGGGGTTGCCTGTCACCGCTTCTGACGCCGGCCTCCGCCGGTTTATTCGCCCGGGGGGCGCGGTCGGCCTACCGCCCGTCCTCGCGCTCGTGCAGGGGGCGGAGGGCGGAGGTGGATTCGATGAAGAGGATGGCGTTGTACCGCGAGGCGGGCCGGGTGGGCACGTAGTTGCGCTGGCGCTCGTGTTCGGGCACGAACACCACCCCGACGGCCCGGTGGCCGACCGTGCGGACCAGCGCCTCGCCCCGGTCGCGGGCGGGCGGGAACCGGACCACCGTGTCGCCCAGGCCCATGCCCAGCAGGATGGCGTCGAGGCTGTCGGCCCGGGGCGCGGGCAGGAGCATGGCCTCGCGGCGGCCCTCCCACTGGCGGGCGGCCAGGGCGCGGCCCTGGGCGGTGGAGAAGCCCACCGAAAACACCTGGTCCGGCCCATGGGCCTCCCGGGCGAGCTGACCGATGTTCCGCATGCCCGCCCGCATCATATCGGTGGCCCGGGCGTCGCCGATATGGGTGTTGTGGGCCCAGACGATGCCGCGGGCCTCGGGGCCGTGGCGTCGGCCCAGCCGCTCCACCGTGGCCTCCATCCCGTCCGCCCGGTGGTTCCAGGAGGCGGCCCCGGGCTGGACCATGGCCCGGTAGTGGCGGTCGGCCGCCTTCACTACGAACGCCGCCTGCTTGGCCGCGAACGCGGTTTCGCGGGCCGCGCCTTCGGCCTCTTCCCAGCGGGCCTGCGTCTCGCGGAAGGCCTCGCGGAGGTCGTGGCCGGGATCACCCACGCTCACCGCCATGGCCCGGGCGTAGCCGCCCGGATCGTTCCGGTGCTCCGCGAAGGTCCGGTAGCGGCGGGCCACGCCTTCGGCGCGGTCCGGATGGTGCTCGCGATGGAAGGCCAGCACCAGGTCCATGGCCCCCCAGGCATCGTAGACGTCCTTGCCGTAGAGGCCGGCCCGGGCCTCGGGCGGTCGGTCCGCGTTGTGTTCGCGCAGCCATTCCGCGAACTCCGCGAATTCACGGTTGGCCCACATCCAGCGGGGCCAGCGGTCGAAGCCGCGCAGAATCGCCTCCGCGCTCTCCCCCGCGCCGGGCTGGTGGGTGACGTACCGGTTCAGCCGCCACATTGACACCCAGTCGCCTTCCACGGCCACGAACGAGAAGCCGTGGTCGGCGATGAGCCGACGCGAGATCTCCGCCCGCCAGGTGTAGAACTCGGCCGTGCCGTGGGTGGCCTCGCCCAGCAGCACCCGGCGGCGTCCGCCCGCGTCGCGGAGCAGCCCGGCCAGGTCGTCCGGGGACCGCAGCGGCGCGGCATGCGCCCGGTAGGCCGCCGACAGCTCCGCCATGTCCGCCCGCGCCGACGAAGCCAGGGCCAGCCCGCACACCAGGGCGATGCATGGGAACCCGCGCCACGCGGATCGCGCCGGCCCCACGTAGGTCGGGCATTCCTGCCCGACCCCACCGCCGGACAGATCGCCCGCGCCCGCCCCCGCCGCCGACCCTCGCTCTGGACCGGTTGTCGGCATCCGCCTATCGCTCCCGCGCCCGGGTGAACGGCACGAAGCGGACGGGCATCAGGTTCCGGGTGCGCACGCGGTCGCCCTCCTTCTCGACCAGCACGAGCTGCTGGGTGAGGTAGGGCGAGCCCACGGGGATGATCATTCGCCCGCCGTCCTTGAGCTGGGCGAGCAGCGGGGGCGGGATGTGCGGGGCGGCGGCGGTGACCACGATGGCGTCGAACGGGCCATGCTCGGCCCAGCCGTGGTAGCCGTCGGCCTCCTTGACCTTCACCTGGTCATACCCGGCCGCCTTCAGACGGGCCTCCGCCCATCGGGCCAGCTCGGGCACGATCTCGATCGTGTACACCTGCTCGGTGATCTCGGCCAGCACCGCGGCCTGGTACCCGCTGCCCGCGCCGATCTCCAGCACCTTCGCGTCGGCGTCGATCCCGACGATGGCGGTCATGTAGGCCACGATGTAGGGCTGGGAGATGGTCTGCCCGTAGCCGATGGGCAGAGGCCGGTCCTCGTAGGCGAACCGGCGCTGGTTCTCGGGGACGAACCGGTGGCGGGGGACGCGCCGCATCGCGTTGAGGGTGGCCTCGTCGTCGATCCCGCGGGCCTCGATGGTCGTCCGCACCAGCCGCTCCCGGGCGGCCCGGGTCGCCGCCGTGTCCTCGTCGGCCCGGGCGGCGGAAGTCAGGAGCACCAGCGCCGCAAGCCCGGTCATGATTGTGGAGGAACGCATGCCAGCCATGCTGGGAGGCTACGTCGGCACGCCCGGGATGGCAAGGCACGAAGAGTCGGCCCTACTCGAACAGCCCGTGCTCCCGCCCCTCGCGGTCCTGGGCGGAAAGGGTGGCGAGGCGGCGCTGGAGATCCGGGGAGGTGACCATCCGCGCGGCGAGGGATTCGGCGGGGACCAGGGATTCGAAGGGCAGGAGGCAGGCCATGGCCTGGTTGTGGGTCTCGATGCCGGCCTCCTCGATCGCGGCCATGGCGTTGAGCCCGGCGGCCACCACCAGGCCGACCCGGCCGGGGGAGACCGGCACGTCAAACAGGGGCCGTCCCGGGCGGCCCACCGCGAGCACGCAGCCGAGCCCCAGGGTTTCCAGGCGACGGATCACCTTGCCGGCCTCGGGGAGGGCGACGGCGGGGATCTCGCGGAACCCGGCGCCGATCACCCCGGCCCCGGTGAGGGTGGCCTCGCGGACCCGGGTCATCTTGCCCTTGATGAACACCTGCAGGGGGTCGATGGTGGTTCCCTCGTAGTGGATGATCTGGGTGAACCGGAGCGGCCGGTGGTCGCGCATCTCGAGCAGCCCGCCGAACCGGGAGTGCATGGGGATTCCGGCCAGCCGGAAGGCGCCGTTGAGGGTGACGCTGCACACCGTGGCCACCCCGACCTCGCCGTAGGCCAGGCGGCCGCCCGCGAACCGTTCGCCCTCGCCGCCCGCCGCGGCCAGCCGGCCCATGGCCAGCCCCGAGGTCATGACCTGGGCCATGGCCTCGGCGGCGGTCGGGAAGTCGGCGGCGCGGATGCGGGAGGCGTTTACGACCACGGCCCCGGATCGTTGCCCGGGATCCAGGGACATCCGGTAGACCAGCTCGTCGATCCGGGCGGCGGCCAGGCCCACCGTTTCTGCCGCCGACGCCTTCTCCAGCTCGGCCCGGCCGGCCTCGGTGATGCGCCGTCCGCCCCGCCCGAGGTTCTCTGTGTACCCCATGCGGTCGAGATCCATCAGGTAGTTCCGGACCATGCGGGGCCGCAGTTCGGTCCCGGCCGCCTGCAAGTCGCGGGCCACCGCCGCGCTGCCCATGCCCCCCCCGTCCTCGGCGAGAATCCGCAGGATGGCCGTCCGCACCCTCCGCTTCTCCGGGTTCATGCCCCCTCCCCCAAGGGACAGGTCTTCCCCGTTAGGGACAGGCCCCTCCCGCTAGGGACAGGTCTTCCCCATTGGGGACAGACCCTTCCCGCTAGGGCCAGACCCCGCCGTCTAGGGACAGGTCTTCTGTGGTGGGGACAGGCCTTGCGGCCAAGGGACAGGTCTTCTGTGGTGGGGACAGACCCTGCCAGATGGACCGGCGTGCCAAGGGACAGGCCCTGGAGGGGGGTTAGGGACAGACCCTTTTTCATGGACCCATGGTGTCCGGAAAAGAGGATGGGGTCAATATCATACGGCAATATTGCCTGTAGTTGGTTTCTGACAACCTGCGCCCCGGCCGACTATGGGCGCATTAACGGCAGAAATAAAATCGACTCGATCCATCGGAAATCTCTTGATGCGGCAACTGGTTGCCGCTAAGGTGGCGCAATCTTGATTCACGCCCGGCATGGGGCCTGGCGGTATCGACGGAGGAGACGAGCGATGGATGACCGACTGAATCCTTTCAAGATCGCCCAGGTGCAGTTCGACGCGGCGGCGGAGATGCTGGGGCTGGATCCGGCCATGCGCGAAGTGCTGCGCTGGCCCATGCGGGAATACAAATTCACCATCCCCCTGAAGATGGACGATGGATCGGTGGAGGTTTTCCACGCCTACCGGGTGCAGTACAACGACGCCCGCGGCCCCAACAAGGGCGGCCTCCGGTGGCATCCGGACGAAACCCTCGACACCGTTCGGGCCCTCGCGGCCTGGATGACCTGGAAGTGCGCGGTGGTGGACATTCCCCTCGGCGGCGGCAAGGGCGGCGTCACCTGCGACCCCAAGAAGCTCTCCGACCGCGAGAAGGAGCGGCTGGCCCGGGGCTGGATGCGGGTCATGGCCCGCGAGCTGGGCGAACATCGCGACGTGCCCGCGCCGGACGTCTACACCACCCCGCAGATCATGGCCTGGATGATGGACGAGTACGAGGTCATCACCGGTCGGTCCCATCCGGGGGTCATCACGGGCAAGCCGCTGCCTCTGGGCGGCTCCCAGGGCCGGGGCGACGCCACCGCCCGTGGCGGCATCTTCACCGTGCGCGAGGCCTGCAAGCTTCTGGGCGTGGATCCCAAGGGCACCTATGCCATCCAGGGGTTCGGCAACGCGGGCCAGTACGCGGCCCTGCTCCATCCGGAGATCCTGGGCGGAGGCAAGCTGGTGGCCGCCTCCGACACCAGCGGCGCGGTGTACTCGGCCGACGGTCTCGACCCCAAGGCGCTGGTCGACCACAAGCTCAAGACCGGCAAGCTCAGCGGGTTCCCGGGCGCGGAGAAGCTCGATCCCGACAAGATCCTCGAACTCGAGGTGGACATCCTCTATCCGTCGGCCCTGGAGAACGTCATCACCGACGAGAACGCGGACAAGATCAAGGCCAGGATCGTGTGCGAGCTGGCCAACGGTCCCACCACCCCCGAGGCCGACACCCGGCTCCACCTCAACGGCGTGCATGTGATCCCCGACTTCCTGGCCAACGCGGGCGGGGTCACCGTGAGCTACTTCGAGCAGGTGCAGGGCACCTACAACTACTACTGGTCGCTGGAGGAGGTGCACCGCCAGCTCGACGCCCGGATGACCAAGGCCTACGACGACGTCTTCAAGATGGCCAAGGCCAAGGACGTGCACATGCGCCTGGCCGCCTATCTGGTGGCGGTCAAGCGTGTGGCCGAGGCGGTCAGGCTCCGCGGCTGGGTCTGATTCCCGACCGCATCCCCGACGGCCCGGGCCCCCGCGCGGGGGCCCGGGCCGTCGGGGATGCGGTCGGGAATCAGACCCAGCCGCGGAGCCTGACCGCCTCGGCCACACGCTTGACCGCCACCAGATAGGCGGCCAGGCGCATGTGCACGTCCTTGGCCTTGGCCATCTTGAAGACGTCGTCGTAGGCCTTGGTCATCCGGGCGTCGAGCTGGCGGTGCACCTCCTCCAGCGACCAGTAGTAGTTGTAGGTGCCCTGCACCTGCTCGAAGTAGCTCACGGTGACCCCGCCCGCGTTGGCCAGGAAGTCGGGGATCACATGCACGCCGTTGAGGTGGAGCCGGGTGTCGGCCTCGGGGGTGGTGGGACCGTTGGCCAGCTCGCACACGATCCTGGCCTTGATCTTGTCCGCGTTCTCGTCGGTGATGACGTTCTCCAGGGCCGACGGATAGAGGATGTCCACCTCGAGTTCGAGGATCTTGTCGGGATCGAGCTTCTCCGCGCCCGGGAACCCGCTGAGCTTGCCGGTCTTGAGCTTGTGGTCGACCAGCGCCTTGGGGTCGAGACCGTCGGCCGAGTACACCGCGCCGCTGGTGTCGGAGGCGGCCACCAGCTTGCCTCCGCCCAGGATCTCCGGATGGAGCAGGGCCGCGTACTGGCCCGCGTTGCCGAACCCCTGGATGGCATAGGTGCCCTTGGGATCCACGCCCAGAAGCTTGCAGGCCTCGCGCACGGTGAAGATGCCGCCACGGGCGGTGGCGTCGCCCCGGCCCTGGGAGCCGCCCAGAGGCAGCGGCTTGCCCGTGATGACCCCCGGATGGGACCGACCGGTGATGACCTCGTACTCGTCCATCATCCAGGCCATGATCTGCGGGGTGGTGTAGACGTCCGGCGCGGGCACGTCGCGATGTTCGCCCAGCTCGCGGGCCATGACCCGCATCCAGCCCCGGGCCAGCCGCTCCTTCTCGCGGTCGGAGAGCTTCTTGGGGTCGCAGGTGACGCCGCCCTTGCCGCCGCCGAGGGGAATGTCCACCACCGCGCACTTCCAGGTCATCCAGGCCGCGAGGGCCCGAACGGTGTCGAGGGTTTCGTCCGGATGCCACCGGAGGCCGCCCTTGTTGGGGCCGCGGGCGTCGTTGTACTGCACCCGGTAGGCGTGGAAAACCTCCACCGATCCATCGTCCATCTTCAGGGGGATGGTGAATTTGTATTCCCGCATGGGCCAGCGCAGCACTTCGCGCATGGCCGGATCCAGCCCCAGCATCTCCGCCGCCGCGTCGAACTGCACCTGGGCGATCTTGAAAGGATTCAGTCGGTCATCCATCGCTCGTCTCCTCCGTCGATACCGCCAGGCCCCATGCCGGGCGTGAATCAAGATTGCGCCACCTTAGCGGCAACCAGTTGCCGCATCAAGAGATTTCCGATGGATCGAGTCGATTTTATTTCTGCCGTTAATGCGCCCATAGTCGGCCGGGGCGCAGGTTGTCAGAAACCAACTACAGGCAATATTGCCGTATGATATTGACCCCATCCTCTTTTCCGGACACCATGGGTCCATGAAAAAGGGTCTGTCCCTAACCCCCCTCCAGGGCCTGTCCCTTGGCACGCCGGTCCATCTGGCAGGGTCTGTCCCCACCACAGAAGACCTGTCCCTTGGCCGCAAGGCCTGTCCCCACCACAGAAGACCTGTCCCTAGACGGCGGGGTCTGGCCCTAGCGGGAAGGGTCTGTCCCCAATGGGGAAGACCTGTCCCTAGCGGGAGGGGCCTGTCCCTAACGGGGAAGACCTGTCCCTTGGGGGAGGGGGCATGAACCCGGAGAAGCGGAGGGTGCGGACGGCCATCCTGCGGATTCTCGCCGAGGACGGGGGGGGCATGGGCAGCGCGGCGGTGGCCCGCGACTTGCAGGCGGCCGGGACCGAACTGCGGCCCCGCATGGTCCGGAACTACCTGATGGATCTCGACCGCATGGGGTACACAGAGAACCTCGGGCGGGGCGGACGGCGCATCACCGAGGCCGGCCGGGCCGAGCTGGAGAAGGCGTCGGCGGCAGAAACGGTGGGCCTGGCCGCCGCCCGGATCGACGAGCTGGTCTACCGGATGTCCCTGGATCCCGGGCAACGATCCGGGGCCGTGGTCGTAAACGCCTCCCGCATCCGCGCCGCCGACTTCCCGACCGCCGCCGAGGCCATGGCCCAGGTCATGACCTCGGGGCTGGCCATGGGCCGGCTGGCCGCGGCGGGCGGCGAGGGCGAACGGTTCGCGGGCGGCCGCCTGGCCTACGGCGAGGTCGGGGTGGCCACGGTGTGCAGCGTCACCCTCAACGGCGCCTTCCGGCTGGCCGGAATCCCCATGCACTCCCGGTTCGGCGGGCTGCTCGAGATGCGCGACCACCGGCCGCTCCGGTTCACCCAGATCATCCACTACGAGGGAACCACCATCGACCCCCTGCAGGTGTTCATCAAGGGCAAGATGACCCGGGTCCGCGAGGCCACCCTCACCGGGGCCGGGGTGATCGGCGCCGGGTTCCGCGAGATCCCCGCCGTCGCCCTCCCCGAGGCCGGCAAGGTGATCCGTCGCCTGGAAACCCTGGGGCTCGGCTGCGTGCTCGCGGTGGGCCGCCCGGGACGGCCCCTGTTTGACGTGCCGGTCTCCCCCGGCCGGGTCGGCCTGGTGGTGGCCGCCGGGCTCAACGCCATGGCCGCGATCGAGGAGGCCGGCATCGAGACCCACAACCAGGCCATGGCCTGCCTCCTGCCCTTCGAATCCCTGGTCCCCGCCGAATCCCTCGCCGCGCGGATGGTCACCTCCCCGGATCTCCAGCGCCGCCTCGCCACCCTTTCCGCCCAGGACCGCGAGGGGCGGGAGCACGGGCTGTTCGAGTAGGGCCGACTCTTCGTGCCTTGCCATCCCGGGCGTGCCGACGTAGCCTCCCAGCATGGCTGGCATGCGTTCCTCCACAATCATGACCGGGCTTGCGGCGCTGGTGCTCCTGACTTCCGCCGCCCGGGCCGACGAGGACACGGCGGCGACCCGGGCCGCCCGGGAGCGGCTGGTGCGGACGACCATCGAGGCCCGCGGGATCGACGACGAGGCCACCCTCAACGCGATGCGGCGCGTCCCCCGCCACCGGTTCGTCCCCGAGAACCAGCGCCGGTTCGCCTACGAGGACCGGCCTCTGCCCATCGGCTACGGGCAGACCATCTCCCAGCCCTACATCGTGGCCTACATGACCGCCATCGTCGGGATCGACGCCGACGCGAAGGTGCTGGAGATCGGCGCGGGCAGCGGGTACCAGGCCGCGGTGCTGGCCGAGATCACCGAGCAGGTGTACACGATCGAGATCGTGCCCGAGCTGGCCCGATGGGCGGAGGCCCGTCTGAAGGCGGCCGGGTATGACCAGGTGAAGGTCAAGGAGGCCGACGGCTACCACGGCTGGGCCGAGCATGGCCCGTTCGACGCCATCGTGGTCACCGCCGCCGCCCCGCACATCCCGCCCCCGCTGCTCGCCCAGCTCAAGGACGGCGGGCGAATGATCATCCCCGTGGGCTCGCCCTACCTCACCCAGCAGCTCGTGCTGGTCGAGAAGGAGGGCGACCGCGTGCGCACCCGGAACCTGATGCCCGTCCGCTTCGTGCCGTTCACCCGGGCGCGGGAGCGATAGGCGGATGCCGACAACCGGTCCAGAGCGAGGGTCGGCGGCGGGGGCGGGCGCGGGCGATCTGTCCGGCGGTGGGGTCGGGCAGGAATGCCCGACCTACGTGGGGCCGGCGCGATCCGCGTGGCGCGGGTTCCCATGCATCGCCCTGGTGTGCGGGCTGGCCCTGGCTTCGTCGGCGCGGGCGGACATGGCGGAGCTGTCGGCGGCCTACCGGGCGCATGCCGCGCCGCTGCGGTCCCCGGACGACCTGGCCGGGCTGCTCCGCGACGCGGGCGGACGCCGCCGGGTGCTGCTGGGCGAGGCCACCCACGGCACGGCCGAGTTCTACACCTGGCGGGCGGAGATCTCGCGTCGGCTCATCGCCGACCACGGCTTCTCGTTCGTGGCCGTGGAAGGCGACTGGGTGTCAATGTGGCGGCTGAACCGGTACGTCACCCACCAGCCCGGCGCGGGGGAGAGCGCGGAGGCGATTCTGCGCGGCTTCGACCGCTGGCCCCGCTGGATGTGGGCCAACCGTGAATTCGCGGAGTTCGCGGAATGGCTGCGCGAACACAACGCGGACCGACCGCCCGAGGCCCGGGCCGGCCTCTACGGCAAGGACGTCTACGATGCCTGGGGGGCCATGGACCTGGTGCTGGCCTTCCATCGCGAGCACCATCCGGACCGCGCCGAAGGCGTGGCCCGCCGCTACCGGACCTTCGCGGAGCACCGGAACGATCCGGGCGGCTACGCCCGGGCCATGGCGGTGAGCGTGGGTGATCCCGGCCACGACCTCCGCGAGGCCTTCCGCGAGACGCAGGCCCGCTGGGAAGAGGCCGAAGGCGCGGCCCGCGAAACCGCGTTCGCGGCCAAGCAGGCGGCGTTCGTAGTGAAGGCGGCCGACCGCCACTACCGGGCCATGGTCCAGCCCGGGGCCGCCTCCTGGAACCACCGGGCGGACGGGATGGAGGCCACGGTGGAGCGGCTGGGCCGACGCCACGGCCCCGAGGCCCGCGGCATCGTCTGGGCCCACAACACCCATATCGGCGACGCCCGGGCCACCGATATGATGCGGGCGGGCATGCGGAACATCGGTCAGCTCGCCCGGGAGGCCCATGGGCCGGACCAGGTGTTTTCGGTGGGCTTCTCCACCGCCCAGGGCCGCGCCCTGGCCGCCCGCCAGTGGGAGGGCCGCCGCGAGGCCATGCTCCTGCCCGCGCCCCGGGCCGACAGCCTCGACGCCATCCTGCTGGGCATGGGCCTGGGCGACACGGTGGTCCGGTTCCCGCCCGCCCGCGACCGGGGCGAGGCGCTGGTCCGCACGGTCGGCCACCGGGCCGTCGGGGTGGTGTTCGTGCCCGAACACGAGCGCCAGCGCAACTACGTGCCCACCCGGCCCGCCTCGCGGTACAACGCCATCCTCTTCATCGAATCCACCTCCGCCCTCCGCCCCCTGCACGAGCGCGAGGACGGGCGGTAGGCCGACCGCGCCCCCCGGGCGAATAAACCGGCGGAGGCCGGCGTCAGAAGCGGTGACAGGCAACCCCACCACGGAGTGCGATCCATGAACCGGTTCCCGCGCATGCTGATGACCCTTGGCCTGGCCGCCGCCAGCCTTCCCGTCTTCGCCCAGCACTATCGGGTGGACCCCGACCGCCGCGCCCCCCGCGCGGGCCGCGACGGCTGGGTCGAGATCGCCGAACTCACCGCCCGCCGGGGCGAGCCCAAGGAAGTGACGGTGGGCTACGAGATCATCCAGATCCGCATTGAGGCGGTGGCGGAGACGGTCATCATCAACACCATCGTCACCCGCGAGGGACCGCGCACCACCCCCCACCGGGTGGGCGGGCGATTTACCGCAGGCCAGAACCATGTGGTGGATCTCGGCGAGCCGAAAATGGTGACCGGTCTGCGGATCAGCGACGACAACCGCGGCCGCTACAAGGTGTATGTTCGGCCCGCGCCGGCCCGCCGGTCGCAGCCGGCCCCGGCGCCGTCCCGGGGCGGTTACGCGCAGCCCCGTCACGTCCCGACCCATGCGGTCGCGCCCCGCGCCGCCGGCGGATATGGCTGGAGACCCTCGCCCCCGCCCCCTGCCTCGGCCTGCGCCTGCTCCGCCTGCCGGTCGCCCCACGCGCATGCGGGCTCTCCGCCCCATGGACACCGGCACCATTCCGCCCCGCCCCCTCCGCCGACCTGGAACCAGATCTGGCGCTGGGATCCTTGGGCGGGACGGTGGTTCTGAGCGACGCGAGCCGCCTATTCCCTGTCCAGACCTTGGACGAAATTGTCCAGAGGTTGGACGGCGCATGGGAGTGTCGCCGCCATCCTG
The DNA here is from genome assembly GCA_003566475.1 of PVC group bacterium. Lineage (GTDB taxonomy): Bacteria > Verrucomicrobiota > Kiritimatiellia > SS1-B-03-39 > PXDE01 > PXDE01. Next base: position 13,770 of record PXDE01000225.1, read on the forward strand.
CCGCCACCGCCGGACGTGGCTGCCGCCGTGCCGTCACGGGGCCGGAAGGAAGCGACGCTCCGGGTCAGGGGTCCAGCAGCGAGGCCGAGCCCGGCTGGAGCGCCGGGGCCAGAATATCGGGAAACGAGTCCGAGGTGCCTTGGCCCACGCTTCGGGGGGCGGGATCCAGCCATTCGGTGGTGAGGCCAACCGGGGCGACCGCTCCGGGAAGAGAGAGGGCGGGGCGGCTCGGGTTCTGCCGAAGGAACTCCTCGAAGGTGGGAAAGGACGAGTCGTCGGCGATGCTCCAATCCACCCCCCCGGGGGCCGGAGCGGCCCAGTCGGCGGGCGGCGGGCTGTCCTCGGACAGGGAGAGGATGGCGAGGTCCGACGAGCCGTCCGCCGGCGGGGACGCAGGGGGCCGGGCGGTCTCGGTCCCGGGGTCGACGCGGGGCATCAGGAAGAAGGCGGCGGCCAGTGCGGCGGCCAGAGCCCCGTAGCGGAGGCCGGGCAGGGCCAGCCAGGCCGCGACGGGATTCGGCGCCGAGGCGGCCACCTCGGCGTGGATCCGCTGGAACAGCGCCTCCTGACGGATCGGATCCGGAGTCTCGTAGCGCTTGAGCCGGAGGAGATCGGCCACCGGGTCGGAGGAATCGGGGTTGTCGGGTCGGGTCATGGGCGCTTTGTATACTCCGCCAGTTCTCCCTGAAGCTGCTTCCGCGCGTAGAACAGGCGCGACCTCACCGTGCCTTCGGACACGCCGACCATGCGGGAAATCTGCTCATGGGGGATACCTTGAATGTCGTGGAGGACGACCACCGTCCTGTGCTTTTCGGACAGCTTCTGAAGGGCTTCGTTCAACTTTTTCTGAAGCTCGTTCAGGTTCACCTCCCGGCGGGGGGTGATCCGGGCCGACAGCTCGACGAAGGCGGGGTCGCGCTCGATGCCCCCGTCCACATCGTCGAGGCTGGGGGCCTGCCGTCGCTTGCGCTTCTTGAGGAAGTTGATGGCCCGGTTGACCGCGATCCGGTAGATCCAGGTGTAGAACGAGGACTGGCCGCGGAACTTGCCCAGCGAGCGGTAGGCGCGGACGAAGGCGTCCTGGACCAGATCCTCGGCGTCGTGCCGGTTGCTGGTCATGTTGTAGGCGAGGGCGTAGATGCGGTCGCGGTACTTCAGGACCAGCCGGTCGTAGGCGTCGGTGTCGCCCTCCCGGGCGCGGCGGATCAGCTCCAGATCCTCCTCGCGGGAGGTCCGGGCGTCGGGCTCGTCGTCGGACGGCGTTGTCAGGGGCTTGGAGGGGGTCATGCCGGGGCAACCATGGCCCCCAGACTGCCCGAGGCGGGGGCGGGGGTCAATCCGCAGGGGCGGAAGAGCGAGGGGTCAGGAGTCAGAGGTCAGTGCCCGCCTCTGAACCCCAGGGTTCAGCCGGATGAGGGGTGAGACGGCGGGCCCGATTCGGGATGCGGGATACGGGATGCGGGATGCATGCCAGTGCCTCGCTGTCTGTGACAGCGAGGGCGCATGTGCCGCGCCTGGCTGGAGGAAGGCTCGACCATGGCTTCTCTTCCGCCCGGGATGGCTCGTTCCATGCGCGGTCCGCTGTCACAGACAGCGGACTACTGGGTCCGCGCCCAATCGCTCGTGTGCTTGTGCGGACCAGCGGCTTGCCCACGGAATCGCGTGAGTGTGTCTCAGAGCAGTGAAGGCCGCTGAGCCGCAGGGCTCAGCCGGATGGAGGGCGAGACGGCTGGGGCGATACGGGATCCGTGATCCGCGATCCGCAATACGGGAAAACCGAAGATTGAACCTATATCCGGCAGTTGGAGAGCCGTGATCCACGCAAGGGTCTTGTAACGAGCGGATTGCGGCCCTGGGCGTTCGCACCCAATGGGTGCGCGACGCAACGGCGCGCCCTATACTCCT
>PXDE01000543.1 GCA_003566475.1 PVC group bacterium
AAGCGATTAGCCGGGGGTCGAGCAACGCGACACCCCCGGAACCCGTTCAACGCACCGTCCGACCCCGGAGGGGTCGCAGCAGCCAAGGCTTGTCCGCCACGGCCGCCCTTCGGGGCATCACCCATTGGGTGCGGCCGCTTCCATGCGCAAGCTGCTGTTCAGGTGCAGCTTGCGTGAATGCACGTCCGTCAACTGCCGGATCTAGGTTCACGCCACAGCATGGGCGTTTCAGGCTCTGGACATCGCGGTGACGGACGAGGACGTCCGTCCCACGACGAGCCGCCACGTTTGCCAGGGGGAGCTCGGCGTCCGGCTTGCGTGCGGATCTGGGTTTGATCACGTGCGGCCTGGCCACCTTTCGGCCCCTGATTGAATGCCGTCCCCCGTCGCTGCGTCCTTACGCTGCGGGAAACCCAGCTCTCGACCAGCCCCCCCACCGCCCGGCATCATCCCCCCATGCACCGTTCACTGCCTTCGGCACTCGGGTTCGCGCTTGCCGGTCTCGTGGTCGTAGGCGCGGCGGATGCCGGCACGCCCGCGCTGACCTTCATCGTCAGGGCCACATTTCTGGAGGTGCGCGACTGGCCGCCGCCGGGACGGAATCCCTGGACCCGGGTGAGTGCCGGAGAGTTGTGGCGGCACCCGGAGGCCGCGCGGACCATTCTGGGCCAGCAGCAGGTCATGGTCCGGAGCGGGGAGACGGCCTTTTCCCAGGCGGTCGTCGAAATCATCCATCCCAAGCTCTTCCGGGATTTCGCGCATCCGTGGGACAACCGCTGGGAGGACACCCGGGAGGTGGGCCACATCCTGAATCTCATGCCCACCAGCCGAGCCGGCGTGGACGAGGTCGAGCTTTCGGCCATGTGGGAAACCATGGCGCTGGTGGGGGCCATGCCGGGCCTTCCCATGGAGGGCTTGACCCTCCCGTTTCCCGTGTTCGCGACCAGCCGATGGGTCACCACCATCACCCTTCGGCCCGGCGCCGCCCTGGCCATTCGGATCGGGGCGGCGGGGGAACAGGTGACCGTCCCCGGGCTGGCCCTGCCCCCGCCGCCGGGCGGCCCGAGATTTGTGGTCCTCCACGTGGAGCGAATCGAGACCGTCCGGCCCTGACCGGGGGCTGGCCAGACGGAAGGGCCCGCCGGGCGCCTGACGGCGCCCGGCGGGCCTGGGGTGCGGTTAGGCGCGGTTCTTCAGCAGATGGTCCACCACCGAGGGGTCGGCCAGGGTGCTGGTGTCGCCCAGACCGGACTCCTCGTGGGCGGCGATCTTGCGGAGGATGCGCCGCATGATCTTGCCCGACCGGGTCTTGGGCAGGCCCGGGGCCCACTGGATGACGTCCGGCGTGGCGATGGGGCCGATCTCCTTGCGCACGTGCTGCACCAGGGCCTTGCGCAGATCGTCGGTGGCCTCGATCCCGGTCTTGAGGGTGACATAGGCGTAGATGCCCTGGCCCTTGATGTCGTGGGGGAAGCCCACCACGGCGGCCTCGGCCACGTCGGGGTGCGAGACCAGCGCGCTCTCGACCTCGGCCGTGCCCAGCCGGTGGCCGGAGACGTTGATCACGTCGTCCACCCGGCCCAAAAGCCAGTAGTCGCCGTCGGCGTCCACGTAGGCCCCGTCGCCGGTGAAGTACATGCCCTTATAGGTCGAATAGTAGGTCTGCACGAACCGATCGTGATCGCCCCACAGGGTGCGGGACTGGCCGGGCCAGGAGCCATCGAGGCAGAGCTTGCCCTTCTCGCCCACCTCGCACTCGCTGCCGTCGTCGCGCAGCACCTTGGGCACCACCCCGAAGAACGGGCGGCTGGCGCTGCCCGGCTTGAGCGGGATGGCCCCGGGCAGGGGGGTGATCATGATCCCGCCGGTCTCGGTCTGCCACCAGGTGTCCACCACCGGGCACCGGCCCTTGCCGATGTGGCGCCAGTACCAGAGCCAGACCTCGGGGTTGATGGGCTCGCCCACCGTGCCCAGCAGCTTCAGGCTCGAGAGGTCGCGCTTCTCGATGGGGGCCTCGCCCTCGCGCATGAGGGCGCGGATGGCGGTGGGCGCGGTGTAGAACTGGGTCACCTTGTACTTGTCCACCACGTCCCAGAACCGGCCGGCGTCGGGATAGGTGGGCACGCCCTCGAACATGATCGACCGGGCCCCGTTGAGGAGCGGGCCATAGACGATGTAGGAGTGGCCGGTGATCCACCCGATATCGGCGGTGCACCACCAGATGTCCCCGTCGTGGTAGTCGAAGATGTACTTGAAGGTGGTGGCGGCGTAGACCATGTAGCCGCCGGTGGTGTGCATCATCCCCTTGGGCTTCCCGGTGGAGCCGGAGGTGTAGAGGATGAACAGCGGATCCTCGGCGCCCACGGGCTCGGGGGCGCACTCGGGGGCGGCGTCCTTCATGAGGTCGTGCCACCACAGGTCGCGGCCTTCGGCCATGGGCACCTCGCGCCCGGTGCGCCGGACCACCACCACGTTGCGGATGCTGGGGCACTGGGCCACCGCCGCGTCCGCCTTGGTCTTCATGGGGATGTCGTTCTTGTTCCCGCGGAGGGCGGTGTCCTGGGTCACCAGAAGCATGCACTCGGAGTCGTTGATGCGGTCGCGCAGGGAGTCCTCGGAAAAGGCTCCGAAGACCACCGAGTGGATGGCCCCGATGCGGGCGCAGGCCAGCATGGCCACCGGAAGCTGGGGGATCATCTGGAGATACAGGCACACCCGGTCGCCCTTCTTCACCCCGAGCCCCTTGAGCACGTTGGCGAACTTGCAGACCTCGGCGTGGAGCTGGCGGTAGGTGGTCTCGCCCTGCTCGCCGGGCTGGTTGCCCTCCCAGATAAGGGCGGGCTGGTCGCCGCGCGTCTCGAGATGGCGGTCGAGGCAGTTCACCGAGATATTGGTCTCGCCGCCTTCGAACCAGCGGATATGGACGTCGTCGCCGTAATGATAGTCGCAGACCTGGTTCCAGGGCCGGGTCCACTCGAAGCCCTGGGCGATCTCGGCCCAGAACCCCTCGGGATCCTGGACGGATCGGTCGTACATCTTCTGATACGCGTCAAGGCTTCCGATGTGGGCCTTGGCGCTGAACTCGGGAGGCGGAGGGATTACGTTGGTGTCGTCGGCCATTATCTGTCTCCTGGGGTGCGCGTTGCCATGTCGTCCATGCCCCGGAGCGGAACGCCGAACCGGAGCAAAACGTTTCTACGATAGACCAGGGCGGAAATGGGGTCCAGCGGAAATGCGTGCCTGTCCGAACGGCCTGCTCTGAGACACCCTCACGTATGCCGCTCGCCCTCGCAGACTCGGTCGAGCGGCCGCCTGTCGTGGGATGGGCGTCCTCGCCCGTCTCCGCAAAGCAGGGCCCCTGGCCGGGAGCGGGAGGAGTGCTTCGCGCCGGCCACGGCTGGGGCAGGTTCTTCTCTGCGCAGGAGACGGGCGAGGACGCCCATCCCACGGGAAGGCCGCATCCCACACCCCACATCGGCCATGGTCTCAGCCTCTATCCGGCTGAACCCTGCGGTTCAGCGGCCTGCACTGCTCTGAGACACACTCCCGCAGTTCCGTGGGTAAGCCGCTGGTCACTAAAAGCATACGACCGAACGGGCACGGGCCCAGTAGTCCGCTGTTCCCGCCCTGCGGGACGGACCGCGCATGGAACGAGCCTGCCTGGGCGGAAGAGAGGCCATGGTCG
>PXDE01000090.1 GCA_003566475.1 PVC group bacterium
CTACGGAGGGCAGGCGAATGGACCCTACTTCGCGCAGCCGCTTCGTAGGGCAAGCTGCGAAGGGGAGGAGGGCTGCCCGTAGCCGCGGCCGCCAACCTGTCCGGGCGTAGCGTCTGCGCGAAGCCTGAAGGCCGTGGGCAACTATCCTGACACTGGGGGCTAGAGCCCTCTACCCGCACCAAATAGCGGAGAGGCTCATTCCGCTCCTGAACGATGGTTCACCAACGGCCGCAAGTACTCCCGTCTGACCGGAATCTCCACCCATCCTTCATCTGTGAACTGAAATGCACTATGGCTACTGCCAAACCCTTCACTTAAGAACAAAACCCATGTAACTCTAAAACCAGTCCGAAGTAAAAAGACTTCACCTATCGCTGGCTTTCTAGGGGGTGCACTTCTTGGTGTAATCTGCTCCCAGTCGGCAGGAACTATCCCGTACTCAAAAGCTACCCTGTCAAAAACAGCATCGCCTGACCTGTCCTTCTTCCATATTTCCCACAGCATCTCCTCATTGGTCACGGACCAAACAGCTATTGGCCCTGTTATGTCTCTGTTTCTGAATCTTGCACTTGAGACGGTTATAATTTTGCCTTCACCACTTACGCGGACGGGAAGTGTCGATGGGATGATGTCGTCTGTCGAGTGTGGCCGGGCCTCTCCAAGAACGATTGTAAGCAACAAGCACTGTGCGAGCAGGCGCTTTCCTGGAAGTGATAGCATGTTCTTCATCTGATACCGTCCGGTTTAACGCTAGCGGCAACCGGGCCGCCGCCAAAAGACTATGAGTTCAAACCCCGCTTGATCGGCGGCTCCGGTTCGCCGCTTTGTTCGACTTCGCCATTAGGCGTCGGATGTTGACCGAGCATTGCCCTTCCAACTTGGCTCCACTCTAAAAGTGTGTCCGCTTCGGAATTATTATCCTCGCTTGGGAAGACGGTCGGTTGTTGAAGTAGGAGTGCATCAATCAAGTAACTAATCATTTTGGCATCACGGTTATCGCTTGTTTCGTTGTATTGCTCTGGATCGCGATTCAAGTCGGCTTCGACCATGCGATAACCATCGCGCTCGGCGGCAAAACGAACAATGTAAATACAGATCCCTGTCCAACTACGATGGAGGAACAATGTATTATTTTCCCAGTAGATGAACCATTTGTCTTCCATCGCCTCTGGCACTAACCCCGCCCGAATGCGTGGCATTTCGTCCTTCGGAAAAACGCGGCGCAGTGAAACAGTGCTTCTGGACGATGGCATCTCTCTTGTCTGCCAGTCAGATTGCTTAGCTGATTTCATCGTACCCTCGCCGAACGTTAAAACTGAGGCGGCAGGTGATGAGCGGCCAAGTGGTCTGACATCATCAAGAAGCCCGCCCGCGAATCACCTGTCGCCTCCAGGCGAAGGGGTCAGTCCGTGCATTCGAGCAGTATAGGGCAGCGCTGGCTGTCGCGCAGTGGGTCCCCAGAGCCGATGCTGGGCGAGCGGCTGTGGGCAGTCCTCCGAGGACCGGGTCGGCGCCGCTGGGGTCGGGAGCGCTGGGGCCTTCGTGCGCACAATGCAAAGACGATAGGGGACGGAGGGGGCAGCGGTCAAGGGGGTTCTTGGGCCTCTCCGCTCCACTTCCGGGCCTCCGTGCTCTACGCGGTGGTGGACACCGTCGGGGGACTCAGCGGCCACACCTGGCGTCTGGGCACACCGGACCAGCCACGGGTCGAGGGCAGCCGGTTCACGGTGGAGCGGGACGGGGCCACCCTCACGGGCCTCGTGGTCGCCCCGGCAGGCGCCGAGCTCCACCCCGAGCGCAACGCCCTCCGCGTCCGCGGCGGCGGAGGGCGGTTCCGCGTCATAGGTTCGGATCAGGCCCTTCCGCCATCCGTGGTTCACGCCGAACCCCGGAGCGCGGCCAGGCACCGTCTCAGGGCGATGGCCTCCGCTTGTCCCGGCGGGGCAGCTTCCGGGGTGGGGGCGCGACGACCCGGTCCCCGAGCGAGGCTTCGAACTGCCTCAAGTCCTCGCAGATCGCGTGAAGATCGGAACCGAACTGCCGGGTATGCTCGAGGCGAAACTTCCGGATCTCCGCCACAAACGGGTCTTTCATGGCTCTTCTCCCAGGAAGGCGTCCGGCGGCACGATCTCGGGACATTCGTAGCCCGCGTTCTCGACCGTCTGCCGAACCATCATCTTCGTGAACGGGTTGTTGATGTGCGAAAAGTTCCAGGTCACGATGAACTCCATGCCGGAAATGGTGGCAATTGCGATGTGAAGGGCATCTTCAGGATATTCCTCCGGGATGCCGCGAGCGTCAAGAATCTCCTGCGCCAGGCGCTCGGCTTCAGGCGTGGTGGCGAGCACCGCGAAGGAGGCGATGGCATCGAGGCGCCTGCGTGACATTTCGGGATCACCTTTGCCAGACTCCTTCACAACCAGGGCCGAAACATGCGGGATGAGATCCCGGGACAGCAACGGCCAGAAGTCCTGCGTCGACTGCTGTCGGCCGGCGACCACCAGATCCCTGCTAGGTCGGCCCGTGTAGTAGCTGACCACGCTGGATTCGATATACACCTTCCGTTTCACCACGACACAGTATCACGGGTGGCGCCGCAAGCCAAGAAGCCGGGTCGAAGCCACAGGGATCCCCATCCCGCCTCTCCACTTCCCCCGGGCCCGAGCACTAAGCGGTGGTGGACACCGTCGAGGGTCTAACCGGCCACACCTGGCGTCTGGGCACACCGGCCCAGCCTCGGGTGGAGGGCAACCGATTCACGGTGGAGCGGGGCGGGGCACCCCTCACCGGCCTCGTGGTCGCCCCGGCCAACGCCGAGCTCCACCCCGAGCGCAGCGCCCTCCGCGTCCGCGGCGGCAACCGGTTCTTCGTGGTCATGACCCTCCAGCGCGACACCGATCCCCCGGCCTTCACGGCCGAAGGCGAGGGCCTCGACGCCATTGTTCGGGCCGCAGCATCCCGCGAGGGATGAGGATCACCCTCGGCCTGGTTGCGGGCCGTAGGATGGTCCCTCGGGCTCTGCCACCTGCATGGGCCGCTTGGTCCGGTTCACCAGGCGGTCCCCGCAGTCCCGCTGCGAAGCCTTCAGGCGGTCGAAGAGGCGGCGCAGGTCATCATCGCACTCGGCGGCCAGGCCATCCTTGATCTCCCACAGCTTCTTGAGGATCGGATCAGCTTTCATCTCGTCGTCACCTGTTGCCGCGCAAGTGCCAGTAAATCGCGCGATGGGCGCGCGGTCAGGTAGCTCAGGATCGATGTCTCCACGTAAACAGCCTTCACCCGGACACCATACCATGCCGTTCCCCTGCTGTCATTCCTATGAAGACTGCCCGGGCTCTCAGCGGCCACTCCTGGCGTCTCGGCACCCCGGCCCAGCCTCGGGTCGAGGGCGGCCGGTTCACCGTGGAGCGGGGCGGGGCCACCCTCACCGGCCTCGTGGTCGCCCCGGCCAACGCCGAGCTCCACCCCGAGCCCAACGCCCTGCGCGTGTGGGGCGGGCCCTGTGGTTCCTCTGCCACGAATCGCCGGCTCAGGCGCGTGTCCTTCGGCGTTCCCGATGGCGGCCAAAGCCTCGGCGGCTTCGGCTACGGGCAGCGGCTACGGGCAGCCCCTTCTCCGATCCGTGTCCATCGGTGTCCATCCGTGGTTCTCCCTCCCCCCCTCTTGTGACTCATGTGC
>PXDE01000610.1 GCA_003566475.1 PVC group bacterium
CCGGCGGTTGGCCGGCGTGACCGCCGCCGCCCGAACCCGATGACGAGAACCTGCCGTTCTGACGGCACAGCATAGGACACAGGCATATGCAAGCGAACGAACGATCCGAGCGCCGACCGCGCCGGACTTCATCCGAGCTGGGCCCCGGGACGGGATCCCGCCGCGGAGCCAAGCTGCTCGATGGCGTGAGCGACATCGACTACAAGGACCAGGAACTGCTGCGCAAGTTCATGACCGAACGGGGGAAGATCACCCCGCGCCGGGTGTCCGGCACCTCGGCCAAGCAGCAGCGGCAGATCAAACGCGCGATCAAGCGGGCCCGGGTTCTGGGCCTGGTGCCCTAGGCGGGAGTCCATCTCATGGCGAAAGAGCTGTTGCTGTTGGCCGACGTGGACGGGCTGGGCCGGGAAGGCGACGTGGTGAGGGCGGCCGACGGCTACGCCCGCAACTTTCTGCTGCCCCGCAGGCTGGCGGCGGCGGTCACGCCGGCCAACCGCCGGCTGGTCGAGAAGAAGAAGGCCGAGAAGGCCGAGCGGGAGATGGCCCGGAAGCAGGAGGCGGCCCGGCTCGCCCAGCGGATCCGCGAGGCCTCGGTCCAGATCGCCCGCAAGGTGGCCGAGGAGACCCGGCTGTTCGGGTCGGTCACCGCGCAGGATCTCGCCGAGGCCCTGGCCCGCGAGGGCATCGAGATCGACAAGGGCCAGATCCTCCTCGACCACCCGGTGCGCGAGCTGGGGGTGTACACCACCGAGGTGCGGGTCCTTCCCGAGGTGCGGGCCGAGCTCAAGTTCTGGGTGGTCGAGGAATAGGATCGCCATGCCCGCCGGACCGAGCGGACCGGGCGGGGGCGGCCGGGAGATCCCCCACAGCCTCGACGCCGAGCGCGGGGTGCTGGGCTCGGCGCTGGCCTCCCGGGGCCAGGTGCTCGACCTCTGCGTCGAGCGGCCGCTGGTCCCGGACAGCTTCGTGGACCGCCGCCACCGGCTCCTCTACGAGACCCTGATCGGCCTCCAGAACGAGAACGCCCAGATCGACCAGATCTCGGTGGCCACCCGGCTCCGCGACCAGGGCCGGCTCGACGACGTGGGCGGCCTGGACTTCCTGACCGCCCTGGTGGATGCGGTGCCCACCCTCGCCCACGCCGCCCACTACATCGACCTCGTCTACGACAAGCATGTCCTGCGCCGGGTGATCGGGGCCGCCCAGACCGCCGCCGATCTCGCCTTCCAGGCCGAGGAGGAGTCGGCGGAGATCCTGGCCAAGGCCGAGCAGGCCATGTTCGAGATCTCCAGCGACCACGTCACCGCCGTCCAGCCCTTCGAGACGGTGATGGCCGAGATGGTCGGCCACATCAACCGCATGGCCGACACCGGCAAGGGCTCCTCCGGCATCCCCACCGGATTCCCCGACCTCGACGGCAAGCTGCTGGGGTTCCACCCCGGCGACCTCGTCATCCTCGCCGCCCGTCCCTCCATGGGGAAGACGTCGCTGGCCCTCAACATCGCGCTCAACATCGCCACCGGGCGGGTCCAGGGCGCCCCCACCGGCCCCATCCAGGAGGAGCACGCCCGGCCGGTCCTGGTGTTCAGCCTGGAGATGACCAACGACCAGCTCGCCATGCGCATGCTCTGCTGCGAGGCCCATGTCTCCATGCAGACCGTGCGCAGCGGCCAGATCCGCGGGGTCCACGCCCAGCTTCTGGACGCGGCCGACCGCATCCGGGCCGCCGGCCTCTATCTGGACGACCGGGCCGGGCGGTCGGTGCTGGAGCTCCGGGCGGTGGCCCGCCAGCTCGCCCGCCGCCACCGGATCGGCTTCGTGGTGGTGGACTACCTCCAGCTCCTCCACTATCCCGGCGCGGGCCGCGACGGCCGCCAGCAGGAGGTGGCCCAGATCTCGGGCGCGCTCAAGGCCATGGCCAAGGAGCTCAAGGTGCCGGTGCTGGTGCTCAGCCAGCTCAGCCGCGCCCCCGAGCAGCGCTCGGGCACCCCCCGGCTGTCCGACCTCCGCGACTCCGGGGCCATCGAGCAGGACGCCGACGTGGTGCTCCTCCTCCGCCGCCCCAGCCGCATCCCCGAGGATCCCGAGCACGACGACGACACCCTGGCCGTGCTCGACGTGGCCAAGAACCGCAACGGCCCCACCGGGACCATCCGGCTCAACTTCATCGACCATCTCACCCTGTTCCAGAACCGAACCGAGCGCTATGCCGAGGAGGAGTACCATTGAACGCCCCGACCCGTATCCTGGCCGGCGCCGCCGCCCTCCTGCTCGCCCTCACCGCCCCCGCCCTCCGGGCCGCGCCCATCGAGGCCATCCGGGTGGTCAACCTCGGCCCCGGCCCCATGGACGCTCCGTTCGTGCGGGCCCACATCCGGGCCGAGGAGGGGGCGGAACTCGACCGCGCCGCCCTCATCCACGACATCCGCAACCTCGAGCGGACCGGCCGCTTCGCCAACGTCACCGCCCAGGTCGAAGCCGGGCCCGGTGGCGGCCCCGTGGTCGTCTACACGGTCGCCCTGCGGCCCCGGATGACCCGTCTCCGCATCGAGGGGGCCAGCGCCGTCCGGCCGGCCAAGGTCCGCCGCCTGCTCGATCTCGAGATGGGGGCCTTCGTGGACGAGGGCGTGCTCGCCGCCAAGCTCCCGCCCCTGGCCGCCCACTACCGCAAGAGCTTCCGCCCCGACGCCACCTTCACCTGGACCCTCGACGCCGATCCGGTCACCGGCGAGGCGGATGTCACGCTGACCATCGACGAGGGCGAGAGGAGCCGACTGCGCGAGATCGCCTTCCGAGGCAACCGGACCTTCACCGACGCCGAGCTCAGGGGGGCCATGGAGTCGCGGACCACCAACCTCTTCTCCTTCCTCACCGGCCGGGGCAAGCTCGACGAGCCCCTGCTCGATCGCGACGTCCACGCCCTCCGCGACTTCTACCTCGACCGGGGGTTTCTCGACGTGCGGGTCGAGGGCCCGGAGCTGGCGCCGGTGCGCCGCGGGGCGCGGGCCCGCTACCGCATCGAGGAGGGCGACCTCTACCGCCTGGGCCGGGTCGAGGTCACCGGGATCACCCTCTTCCCCCGCACCGAGATCGCCCGCGTCCTCGACGTGCGGGAGGGCGATCCGGCCGGGCTGGCCGCCGTGCGGGCCATGGCCCAGACCCTGCGCGACTACTACGGGTCGAGGGGCTATCTCCGCACCGAGGTCGATGTGGACCTCCGGCCCGACCACGCCACCCGGACCGTGGACGTCACGTTCCGGATCACCGAGGGCCGCCTCGCCTACCTGCGCGACGTCATCATCCGGGGCAACGAGGTGACCAAGGACAAGGTGGTGCGGCGGGAGCTGGTGGTGCTGCCGGGCCAGGTGTTCGACGAGGTCGCGGTGCGCCGGAGCGAGCAGCGGCTCCGCAACACCGGCCACTTCGCGGCCGTGCGCAGCCGGCCCGTGCCCACCCCGGAGGAGGAGAAGGTGGATCTCCTCCTCGACGTCACCGAGCAGAAGACGGGTCAGTTCATGATCGGGGCCGGGTTCTCCAGCGTGGACAACGTCATCGGATTCGCCGAGATCTCCCAGGGCAACTTCGACCTGTTCAACTGGCCTCCGGTGGGCGCGGGCCAGAAGATGCGGGCCCGGGCCACCTTCGGGACCCGGCGCCGGGA
>PXDE01000345.1 GCA_003566475.1 PVC group bacterium
CGCCTCGGCCCCGGTCTCGACGCCGCAGGCGGCGCTGCGAAACCGGCAGGCCGCGAAGGCGGGCTGGAGATGCATGGGCTTCCAGACCGGGCGGGCCTCGATGTTCTCCGCCTCCAAGGCCCGCCGCACCGCTTCCGGGTCGGCCCGGGCGGATCCAGGATCGATCTGGATCACGGTGAGCCACCGGGTGGACCGGCCCCAGGGCGCCTCAGGCATGAAGCCAATCCCCGGCCTTCCGGCCAGCCGCTCGCGATAGACGGCGAAAATCTCCCGCTTCCTGCGCACGCGGTCGTCAAGCACCCGGAGCTGGCCCCGGCCCACGGCGGCGAGGAGATTGCTCATCCGGTAGTTGAAGCCGACCTCGTGATGCTCGTACCAGGGGGCCGGCTCGCGGGCCTGGGTGGCGAGGTGCCGGGCCCGCTCCACGATCCGCCGGTCGTGCGAGGCCAGCATCCCCCCGCCGGAGGTGGTGATGATCTTGTTGCCATTGAAGGAGAACACGGCGGCCCAGGCCCCCCAACCCGCATGGCGCATAGCTCCATCCGGCTCCCGGTACTCCGCCCCCATGGATTCGGCCGCGTCGCAGATCACGGGTACCGAGAACCGGTCGCAGACGGACCGGATGCGGGCGAGGTCGCAGCACTGGCCGTACAGGTCGGTGGGGATCACGGCGGCCACCGAGCGCCCCGCATCCCGGCATTCGGTCAGCTCCGCGTCGAGGAGGTTCGGATCCAGGGTCCAGGAGTCCGCATCGGCGTCGATCAGGCGCACCTCGCAGCGCTCATGGACGGCCGGCCCCACGCTGCCGACGAAGGTGAGCGACGAGGCGATGACCACCGCGGGGTGGCCGTCGGGCGGGGGCGACGCCTGATCGAGCGCCAGCTTCAGGGCGAGGTGGATCGCGGCGGTGCCGCTGGACAGGGCCACGGCGTGCGGAATGCCGGTGCGGGCCGCGACCTCGGCCTCGAAGGCCCCGAGCATGGGCCCCACGGGGGCGATGTAGTTCGAGGCGAACGCCTCGGCGACCAGGCGTTCCTCGTCGCCGCCCAGGTGGGGCGGCGAGAGGAAGATGCGGGGCGGGGTCATGCGGGTTCCGGCGGCGCGCCGCCCTCCCGGACCACCCGGGCGGGCACGCCAAAGGCCGTGGCGTTGGCGGGGATGTCGCGGTTGACGAAGCTCATGGCGCCGACCACCGCGTTCTCGCCCACCGTCACTCCCGGCATGACCACGCTATGGCTGCCGATCCGGCAGTTGCGGCGGAGGGTCACCGGTCCCGTTCGGCCGTCGATGGTGGAGACGGAGTAGATCGAGCAGTGGGAGCCCACCTGCGCCTCGTCCTCGATGGTCACGCCATGGAGGGCGTTGATGTAGGTGAAGGCGCCGATGTCGGTGCGGTGGCCGAGGTCGAGATGCTGGGGGTGATGGACCATCCACTGGTAGCGGGTGGGCTTCCCATGCTCGATCTCGGGCGGGGTCCAGTCCGGGAACCGGTCGGCGGCCATGCTAGGCCTCGGCGTCGGCGGGGCGCCCGAGGAACCGGGGGACGGTGGCGTGGCCGGGCGCGCGCACCCCGTCGCGCCGAAGCACCCGGAGAACAGTGAGCGCCAGAATCCGCAGATCCAGGGCCAGGCTCCGGTTTTCCACGTACCAGAGGTCGAGGTCGAACCGGTCCTCCCAGGCCAGGCCGTTCCGGCCCCGCACCTGGGCCCAGCCGGTGATGCCCGGCCGCACCTCGTGACGCCGGGTCTGCTCCGGGGTGTAGAGGGGCAGATACTCCATGAGCAGAGGACGCGGCCCGACCAGGCTCATCTCCCCGCGCAAGACGTTGAGGAGTTGCGGCAGCTCGTCGAGACTGGTGGCCCGAAGCGCCTTCCCCATCCGCGTGAGCCGGTCGGCATCCGGAACCGGCCGCCCCTGGGCGTCGCGCGCTTCGGCCATGGTCCGGAACTTGAGGATGGTGAATGGGCGGCCGCCCCGGCCGGGCCGGGTCTGGCGGAACAGGATCGGCGGGCCCTGGACGATCCAGAGCAGGAGGGCGATTAGGAGCATCAGCGGGGCGAGTCCAAGGAGCAGGACCGTGCCGAGGGCGACGTCCAGAATCCTCTGCCGGGCATCGGCATCGGTCATCCACAGGCCGGTCATACGCCGTTCCCCTCCCCCGCTGCCAGGCGCTGATCCTTCATCTGGCCAGTGTCACGAATGTCGGATTCGGCGTCAAGCCGGCGGGCACGCCGACGGGACGGATTCCGACGGGCCAGCATCACGGAGGCCAGGAAGAGGATGCGGACGAAGCTTCCGCCGAGGAAGTCGACCGGGTGGGCCTGGAACACCTCGTAGCCGAGAAGGGTCACCAAGGTGACATAGGCGGTATCGGTCAGCGGATCGGGGGGTCGGTTCCGGAAGAACCGCTCCAGAAGCCCGCCCGCCGTCCCCAGCGCCATCGGCACGAGCACGAGCCCCCAGAGGCCCGCGTTCAGGATGGCGAACGCGACCAGGCCGGGAGGGGTGATCGCCGCCCATACCCCATGCACCCGGTAGGTGTTGAGATAGGTGATGTTGTCAGGAAGGTCCAGATCCAGAAACCGGCGCGGGGCCAGACTGACCACAGCCAGGGGAAGATCCCGGAACCATAGGCGCTCGTCGGTCCGGTCGAGGTGGGCCACCGCGTATTCCAGCGACACCTGAAAGTGGGTGGTCTCCCGGGCCAGGGTCTCGGTTCGACGGCCCGGCCCGGCCCGGCTCCGGTCCAGAGTGGTCCGAACCAGCTCGGCCAGCGGGGCCTCGGGTTGGACGGCCATCAGGTTGAAGAACAGCTTGCCATACGCGAGGAGGATCCAGAGCAGAGCCGCTCCGCCGAGCCAGGGCATCCAGGCCCATCGGCGGCGGATCCGGGCGTGGAGCAGCGCGAAGCCGCCCAGAGCGACGAGGATCCGGGCCCGTCCCGCCAGCAGGACCAGTCCTAGGAACCCCAGGACGGTCAGGATCCCCAGCAGGAGGCCGAGGCCCCGCCGACGGGGAGGCCGGGCGAGCCGGAGCGCGAACGCGAGCTGGGCGCCGATCACCGGAAGCAGGAAGAACCGCTTGAGAAACGACCATTCGCCCCGCTCCACATAGCCAGCCCGGAGCCCTCCGGCCAGACGGACGGCCGCCCCCAGACCTCCCACCTCGTGGGCGTAGGCCAGGATGAGGACCGCGCTCAGGACGGCCCCCACCGCCAGACCGCGCCTCAGCATGCGGGCCTCGGCGTCCGGAAGGGGCCTGGGGGGGCGGAGCGAAGCCGTTCCCCCTTCCGGCCGACGGAGAACCACCTCATAGGCGAGACGGAAGCCCAGGTAGAAGAGCACCGAGCAAAGGAACACCGCCATGCGCTCCTCCCCGTCCAGGCCCGGATCCGGTATGCCCATCCGACCGAGGGCGAGGAGGAGCGCCGCTCCCGGATATCCCACGATGTAGACCAGGTGGAAGACGGTGAGCAGGTCGAATCGCCCGGGCTTGGGCCGCAGGATCTCGTGAAGACCGAGGGCCAAAGCGAACAGAAGGTGGGCGACAAGGATGGCGTCCATGGTCACAGACCCATCTCGCGGATCAGCGTCGCGTTCACCCGCCGGATGTCGAACCGGGCCTCGGCGATCTCCCGGCTTCGTCGGCCCATGC
>PXDE01000566.1 GCA_003566475.1 PVC group bacterium
CGGCGCCAGTTCCGGCACCGGACCGCCCGGCTCGCCCCCGCCGGCGCTCCAGAGGCGGATACCGGAGAAGGAGACGTCCTCGATGCAGGCGTCCGGCAGCCCGGTGAGCACCAGGTGGCTGTCGAGCCCCAGCTCCCGATTGTCGATATGCAGGGCGTGGAAGCCGATTCGCCGCAACCGACCGAGGGGCGGCAGCCCTGCCGGAGCGTCCGCGCCGCAGCGCTGGCGGCCCAGGGTCATGAACACCGGACGGGGCACGCCGCGCATGACCAGGTTGGAGAAGCTCAGGTCGCGCATGTCGGCGCCTTCGCAGACCTGGATCTTGAGTCCGGCGTCCTGGATGTCGCGGAACACGCAGTTGCTGAGGGCGACGTTCTCGAAGTCCCCGCGGGAGAGCAGCCCGATCCGCACGCCGGCCCACTTGCTGGTGAACGTGCAGTTGCTGATGACCACGTCGCGGCACGGCCGGTCGGCCCGCGAGGTCTGCAGGCAGATCGAGTCATCGCTGGTGTCGAAGGAGCTGTTGGTCACCCGCACGTCGGTGCAGCCGTCGAAATCCAGCCCGTCGCCGTTGTCGTTGGCCCGGCTGTGGATGCGGACGCTGTCGACGGCGATGTCCGAGCAGTACAGCCAGGCCGAGGTCCAGGAGGCCGGGCGGACCAGGGTGACATCGCGCATCCGGATGCCGGTGCAGTTCAGGAAGCGGATCAGCATGGGCCGGTTGCCCTGCGGGTCGTCGGGGTTGGGGAAGTGGGCTTCCTGGCCCTGCCCGTCGATCGTGCCCTGGCCGACGATGCCGATGCCGGTGGCGTCGCGGGCGAAGATCAGGCACCGGTCCATGTGCGGCTCGCCGCGGTACATCTGGTGGTGGGTGTCGGTGGTGTAGTCGGCGATGCGGGGGCTTCCGAGCAGGGTCGCGCCCGCCTCGACCTTCAGGACCACGTGGCTCCTGAGATAGACCGTGCCGATGACGTAGCGGCCCTGGGCCACGGTCACGGTTCCGCCGCCCTCCGCGTGGCAGGCGTCGATGGCGGCCTGCACGGCCCGCGTGTCGAGCGTCCGGCCGTCGCCTGCGGCGCCGTAGGTGCGGATGTCGTAGTCCATGAATCGGGTCACTCCGTTTCCGGGCCGCCCGGACGCGGCGATGCCTGACGGGCCGCCGGATCCCGGACGGGGCGCGACCTGCGGGGGGCCGCTTGTTCAGAAGGAGGGGGCTGGGGGATAGGGAAGGGAAAGCCCCAATCCTCCCGGCCGCTCGGGAACTGGCAGAGATTGCGGCTTCGCATCAGTTCGAAGGCCGGGGGCACGGCGGCGCCGAAGGGTCGCTCCCAGGGGGTTTGGCCGATGCGGAGGCCGAGGCCCGAATCGGTTGATTCAATCGTCGGGGCCGGCCCCCTCTGCACGGTGGCCACCGCGTAGATGTGCTGCAGGTCGCGGCCGCCCCCGAACGTGGCCCTGACATAGGGCCGACCGGGGTAATCGATCCGTTTCGCACCGAAGATGCGGTGGCTGCCAGGCGCATGGCCCATGACGCATTCGTCGGGCGGGTGCCCGAGGAAACGCACCTGCATGGTGGCGCCATCCTCGGCACGCAGATTGAACCCCCGCTCCACGATCTCGCATTCCAGTTCCGGAGCGAAGAGCTGGGTCCACCACCACGTCCGGCAGGCCTGGTGCTCGATCAGGTCGAACCGGGCCAGCATCAGGGGGGTGGTGTCCGTGGCCCAGCGGACGGAGAGGTACCTCTCGTGGTAGCCCCGCGAGCAGGCGCGCAGATCCATGGCCATCCGGGCCTCGTGGGCGTCCGCCTCGTCCCAGATCACCAGGCCCTGGTTCTGGGACTTCCGCCGCCAGCCCTCCTCGGCGGCGCAGACCGTGCTCTGCCATTCGGGGAGGTTCTGGCCGTTCCCACCGCCGAGGATCCAGTCGTGGTTGAGAGCCAGCAGGCGGATGGAGCCCGCGTCGTGATGGCTGTGCCCCCCCACGTGGGTGGTCCGGGCGTACGCCCCCAGAAGGGCGTCATCCTGATCCTGGTAACGATCCCGGACGATCCAGAGGCCCTGGCGGCTGTCGCTGACGTGACGGGCCAGTCCGGTGCCGGCGTCCTGTTCCGGAGTGTCGTACGGATAGCAGACCGCCGCGAAGTAGAGACCATGGACCCAGGGGGCGAAGGACGGTCGGGGGCTGGCATGCCCCCACATCCGGTTCCACCAGTTCACCAGAGGGCCCCGCTGCGCTTCGGGGGCCACCCCGAGAAGGATGTTGTCCATGGCTCCCGCATCCCAGCCTTGGCCATGGTCGTTCCAGCTTACCGAGCTGCCCCATTTCGGACCCTGCCCATGGGCGTCGGTCAGGTTGTACCGGGCACAGGTGATGGCCGCCATGCTGGGGCCCATCCGGCGCAGGTTGGGGTGGCGCTCCAGGAGGTCCGGGCCGCCGCAGGCCCGCCAGGCCAACAGGGCCGGCAGGAGGCCACCGCAGGCGTAGGCCTGATAGCCCAGTCCCTCGTGGTAGAAGCCGGCATCGCCGAAATGTTTGCAGAAGGCCGCGATCCGCTGGCCGCAGAAGGCGATCCGCTCGGAATGGTCCCAGCGCCCGCCATCGTCCTTCCGCTGGCCATGGCTGGCCAGGGCGGCGACCAGGGAACCGCTGTGGGTCACGGCCCACCAGTTGTTGCCCGCCTGGTAGGGATTGGCTTCCCGAACCTGGTTGATGGCCAGAGCGAATCGGGCCAGGAGGGCATCGAAGGCCACCCGCTCCGCCGGTGACCAGGCGTCGGCGCAGCATTGCTGAACGATGGTGGCCCGGATGCTGAGGCCGGCCACGCCCAGATCGAAACGGTCCCAGGATTGAGACTGGTGATGGATGGCCAGCCTGGCCTTATGGGCGTACCCGGGCTCGCCGCCAAGCAGGTAGGCCACCGCACAGGACACGGGGTCATCGGCCGCGGCGCCGTCGCGGTCCCTGGGGGTGGGATCGATCACCTCATCCAGCGGGAGACCAGCCGAGGTCCGGACGCATTCCAGCAATCCGGTGACATGGGGGTGACCGTTCGCCAGCAGATTCCGAAGGCGATGGACCATGGACTCGTCGTGCCAAAGGCGCGGGGGCCTGGGGCCGGCGAGCTTCTGTGCATGGGGTTCAGGCGGCTGGCGCATCCATATCTCCGGGGAAATCCTTTGTCGCCGAGGGCACGGCCAGCCCCCGCCGGAATCGGCGACATGCAGCGGAAAGGCTTCGGAAGGCTCCGGCGCGGTCCTTCCTAGCCCCCGGGACATGGCCGTGCAATCTGTTTCTTGGCGACGGTTCAGGCTCGGCCGCGCCCTTGGCGGGCGCAGCTACGGGCTTCGCGCGGGTCGTGGGCGGGTCGGTGTCGGGTCAGGCGCGGCCACGCCCTTGGCGGGCGTAGCTACGGGCTTCGCGTTCCCCCAATCCCGAATCCCCAATCCCCAGTCCCCCATCCCCCTACCCAGCCTCGGGATCCTGATCCAGGCCGAGCTTGGCCTCGAACTCGCGTCTGCGGCTGCCCTTGAGGCCGTGGGGCTCGCCGCGGAGGAGGCGGCGGACGGCGTCGAGGTCGTATTCGGAGAAGTGGCGGCCCCGGACCAGGTGGCGCTGGAAGCTCGCGTAGGCGAGGGGAGCCACGGCCTGGGCGCAGGTGGCCATGGCCTCGGCGTAGACCCGGATCTCCCACTGGGCGTGGGGGTCGAGCCGGAGGGCCAGGAAGTGGAAGAGGTTGTGGAGGTCGATCCGCCAGTACCATTCGGTGTAGATGGAGACGGGCAGGTTGATCCGGGCCAGCTCGCGGGCCACCCCCTCGTCGAGCAGGCGCTGGTAGGAGGCGTAGGTCGTCTCCTGGTCGCGGGTGAGGATCTCGATGACCTGGGCCCGCACCGCCTCCGGAACCTCCTCGGTCGACCGGCCCTGCTTGTTGGTCTCGCTCTGGAAGGCCACCGCCTCGGCCGGGGGCACGTAGAACTCGTCCTTGAGCACGCTGTAGCGGCCGGAGATCTCGTTGACGCTGGCCGTGCGGTGGCGGATCCACTGCCGGGCCACGAAGATGGGCATCTTGCAGTGGAACTCGAACAGGACATGCTCGAAGGGCGAGGTGTGACGGTGCCGGAGCAGGTAGTCGATGAGCCCGGCGTCCTCGCGGTAGGTCTTGGTGCCCTCGCCATAGGAGACGCGGGCGGCCTGGACGATGCGGGCGTCGCCGCCCATGTAGTCCACCATCCGCACGAACCCCTTGTCGAGCACGGGAAGGGTCTGGTCGAGCAGGGCCTCGGCCTCGGGGACGATGGTGCGGGCCATGGCGCGGGCCTCAGGCGGGCGCGGCGCGGGCGGCGCCCATGGCTTCGCGCAGCACGTAGGCCAGAATGCCGCCGTGGCGGTAGTAGTCGACTTCGATGGGGGTGTCGATCCGGCACCTGGCCTCGAACCGGACCTCGGCGCCGTCGGCCCTGGCCGCGGTCACGGGCAGCCGCGCCCCGGGGCGCAGCCCCTCGGCGATCCCGCCCACGGTGAAGGTCTCGGTGCCGTCGAGGCCCAGGCTGTCCGCCGTCTGCCCGTCCACGTATTCGAGGGGCAGCACGCCCATCTCGACCAGGTTGCTGCGGTGGATGCGCTCGAAGCTCTCGGCCAGGACCGCCTTCACCCCGAGCAGGAAGGTGCCCTTGGCCGCCCAGTCGCGCGAGGAGCCCGCGCCGTACATCTTGCCTGCCAGCACGACCAGGGGCACGCCGGCCTCCCGATAGGCCATGGCCGCGTCGTAGATACTCGTCTCCTCGCCGGTGAGGTGGTTGACCGTATACCCCCCCACGCCCTCCACGAGCTGGTTCTTGATCCGGATGTTGGCGAAGGTGCCGCGCATCATCACCTCGTGGTTCCCGCGGCGGGAGCCGTAGGAGTTGAAGGCGTCGTCGGCCACCCCGTGCTCGCGCAGGTACCGGGCGGCCGGGCTGTCCTTGGCGATGGCGCCGGCGGGCGAGATGTGGTCGGTGGTGATGAAGTCCCCAAACTTGCCCAGCACCCGGGCCCCGTGGATATCGGCCAGCGGCTCGGGATCGGCCGCGAAATCCTCGAAGAACGTGGGCTCGCGGATATAGGTTGAGTCGGGATCCCAGTCGAACACGGGGCTGTCCTGGGCGGTGAGCTCGGTCCATTTCCGGTCGGCCGCCATCTGGTCGCCGTAAAGGGAGCGGTAGAGATCCGGATCGACAGCGTCGGCCACGAGCGAGCGGATCTCGTCGCGGGTCGGCCACAGCTCCTTCAGGAACACCGGCTGCCCGTCGGACCCGGCGCCCACCGGCTCGGTGTCGAGGTCGATGGCCACGGTGCCGGCCAGGGCGTAGGCGACCACGAGCAGGGGCGAGGCCAGGTAGTTGGCCTGGGTGAGGGGATGGATGCGGCCCTCGAAGTTGCGGTTGCCGCTGAGCACGGCCGCCGCCACCAGCTTGCCGTCGCGGATGGCCTTCTCCACCGGATCGGCCAGGGGACCGCTATTCCCGATGCAGGTGGTGCAGCCGTAGGCGGAGACGAAGAAGCCGAGCTGTTCGAGGCTGGGCAGAAGGCCGGACGCTTTGAGGTATTCGGTGACCACCCGGGATCCGGGGGCGAAGCTGGTTTTGACGTGCCTGGGCACCTTGAGCCCGCGGTCGGCCGCCTTCCTGGCCAGCAGGGCGGCCCCCAGCATGAGCTGCGGATTGGAGGTGTTGGTGCAGCTTGTGATGGCCGCGATGACCACCGAGCCATGGCCCAAGGTTCCAAATTCCCCGGCGTCGGCGGTGGCCCCCACCGCATCGGGATCGACCCCAAACCCGTGGGTGCCGGGAGCGGCGGGCAGGGCGGCCTCGAATTCCTGCTTGAGGTCAGGCACGGTCACCCGGTCCTGAGGGCGCTTGGGGCCGGCCAGGCTGGGGCGGATGTCGGAGAGGTCCAGTTCCACCACCTCGTCGAACACCGGCTCGGCCTCCGGATCGCGGAACAGGCCCTGGGCGCGGCAATAGGCCTCGACCAGCGTCACCTGAGCCTCGGACCGGCCAGTTTCGCGGAGATAGGTGAGGGTGGCGTTGTCCACCGGAAAGAACCCCATGGTGGCGCCATACTCCGGGGCCATGTTGGCGATGGGAGCGCGGTCGGAAAGGGTCAGGCCATCGACGCCGGGGCCGAAGAACTCCACGAACCTGCCCACCACGCCCTTCTGGCGCAGCACCTGGGTCACCGCGAGGGCGATGTCGGTGGGGGTCACCCCGTCGGCGACCTCGCCGGTCAGCCGCATCCCGACCACCTGGGGGGTAAGGATAGGGATGGGCTGGCCCAGCATGGCGGCCTCGGCCTCGATCCCGCCCACGCCCCAGCCCAGCACGCCCATGCTGTTGACCATGGTGGTGTGGGAGTCGGTCCCGACCAGGGTGTCGGGAAAGGCCACCGGGGTGCCGTCGGAGTCGGCATCCTCGCTCACGCAGCGGGCGAGGTACTCCATGTTCACCTGATGGCAGATGCCGAGTCCGGGCGGGAGCACGGTGAGCTTCTCGAAGGCCTGCTGGCCCCACCGCAGAAAGGTGTATCGTTCGGTGTTGCGCTCGAACTCGCGGGCAAGATTGACGTCGAACGCCCCCCCGTGGCCGTAGTCGTCGATCTGGACCGAGTGGTCGATCACCAGGTCCACGGGGATGCTGGGCTCGATGCGGGCGGGGGCGTGCCCGGCCCGCTTCAGGGCGGCGCGGAGGGCGGCGAGATCCACCACGCAGGGGACGCCGGTGAAGTCCTGGAGCAGCACCCGCGAGGGCATGTAGGGGATCTCCTCGCGCTCCTCGTCGGCCAGTCCGGGCCGCCAGGCCGCGAGATGGCGGACATGGGCTTCCGTGAAGGCCGGGTGGTCCTGGAGCCTCAGCAGCGATTCGAGCACCACCTTGACCGAGATCGGGAGGCGGGACAGGTCGCGGTCCAGCGCCTTGGCCAGCGCGTCCAGGCTGTAGACGGCGACCTTCCGGCCTCCGGCGTCAAGCATCGTGCGGGTCGAGTCGAAAGCTCCCATCGAACGTCCTCGGGGGTAGGGGCCGGGCCACCGGCCGCGGCAGGCACACTGCAAACCCAGAAGAATAGAGGCCCGGGCGGAGGGGTGTCAATGAGCGTGAGGAAGTGAAGACCTACGAGGCGTGCTGCCTGCGGGCGGAGTTCGGTTGCCGGGGCTCGCCCGGCCGGGCATAGTCGGGGCATGCACGGTTCGGACCAACCCTTCGGCTTGCTTGCCAAAGACCTTCCGTTCCTGGTCGGACGGCAGGAGATGGAGGGACGGGCGTGGTACGGGAGCCGGAGGGCGAACCGGGCCCAGCGGGTGTTCCTGAATTCGCTCGAGGCGCTGTCGCCGGAGATGGAGCAGGAGGATCTCGAGCGGGCGCTCGCCATCGATCCCCGAAATCTGGACGCCCGCCGCCGGCAGATCGCCATCCGCCACCTGGATCGGGAGCATCCCGGCGCATGGTTCGAGGAACTCTGTCCACTGGTGGATGAGGCGGATCGGTGGCTCCAGGCGGGCGAGGACGAGGGTGGAGGATCCCGCGCCCTCCACTGGGGCCCCTGGGTGCGCCTCCAATCGAGCCTGGCCCAGGCCACGTTCGTGGCGGGAGAGCGCGAGGCGGCGATCCGCCTGGGGGAGACGCTGCTCCTGGAGCTGCCCGCCGACATGGATCCCCTGCCGTTCCAGGCCCAGCTCATGGC
Source organism: PVC group bacterium (assembly GCA_003566475.1). Classification (GTDB taxonomy): domain Bacteria; phylum Verrucomicrobiota; class Kiritimatiellia; order SS1-B-03-39; family PXDE01; genus PXDE01. The sequence goes on from PXDE01000566.1 coordinate 7,720, forward strand.
CTGGGCCACGGCCGCCGGAGACCGCGCCCGGGCCGAAGAGCATCTGGCGGCCCTGGAGGCGGTGGATCCGGACCATGTCATGGCCGCCTGGGGGCGGCTGTTCATGGCCCTGGTCTTTCCCGGCGGCGACCCCGAGGCGGCGCTGGCCAGGGCGCGGGAGGTGACCGCCTGGCCGGAGGACATTCTGGCCGGATCCCCGGACCCCCATCGGCTGTCTCTCTTCATGGGCGGCCGTCCCCAGGACGTGGTCCGGGGCTCGCCGGTGCTGTGCGTGATGCTGGACGCCTGGGAGGCCCGGCCCGAGGCCATGGCCTGGCTGCGCGAACGGGAGCCTGAACGGGTCGCCCTCGATCTGACGGTGGCCCTGGAAGGCCTGCGGAAGGAGCTCTACGAGGGTTCCCCCCTCGCGCCCCTCGATTGGCTGAGGAGCCGGTGGGACGAAACCGTACGCCGGGAGCTGCTCGGGCTGGCCGCCCGGATCGTCGAATGCGACATGGATGCCGGCCCCCTCATCGCCCTGGCCCTGCTGGCCGAAATGCGGTGCGCCGAGGCCCTGCCCCTGTGCCTCGACCTCCTGCGGCTTCCCGAGGAGCGGGTGGAGGCGATTCTGGGGGATGCGATCGCCGACGGCTTCTCCAGGCTGGTGGCCTCCGTGGGCGCCGGTTCCGAGAAGGCCATTCAGGACGTGGCCCTCGACCCCGGCCTGTATGACTTCTGCCGTATCGCCGCTCTCGACGCTCTGGCCAGCCTGACCCTGGCCGGCGAATGGCCCCGGGAGGCGTTGATCGGCTTCCTCCAGGATCTGTTCGAATCCCGCACGGACGATGATTTCAGCGAAGTATGGTTCGGAATGGTGTCGGTCGCCGAGACCTTCCGGCTCCGGGAGCTGGGGTCCGCGATCCGCACCCTGTACGCGGAGGGGAGGGTGCTGCCCGCGCAGACCCGCCTGGAATCCGTGGAGACCACGCTGGCCATGGATCCGTCCCGGCCGGATCCCGTGGAGGCACAGCTCATGGGCCTGATCCAGCGGGTCGAGGAGGAAGCCGATTGGCTATTCTGGTCCGAAGGGCCGTACCCCGGTGACGAGGAGGATATCGACGACGACGCCGAGGGGGAACCGGACGATCTGGCCGGGCGACTCGCAGCGGGGTCGGCGCGGCCCGTCCGCTCCGAGAAGAAAACCGGCCGCAACGACCCCTGCCCCTGCGGCAGCGGGAAGAAATACAAGAAGTGCTGCCTGCGGGCGTAGCGCGACCCTCCAGGCCGCGCCACAGGAAATCCCCTAGAACCAGGGCGTTGCCCTGGGCCAAGGCAACCCCGCCTTCAGACCGGACGCTGGCGGTTCGTCCGCTCCGCCCGCGCCACGTCGTCGGTGACGGGAGGGCGTGTGAATGCGACGGCACCCCGTAGTCCGCTGTTCCCGCCCTGCGCATCCGGATGCCCCAAAGGGGCTTCGTAGCCCCAGCCCAGGGTTGCGAGGAACGAGCTACCCTGGATGCCAGGGTCCGATAACATCCCTACCCTGAAGGGGTTGCGTCCGACCCAACCAGCGCCCTGGGCGGAGCGGACGCAACCCCGTTGGGGTTGGTCGTTGGTGGGGGATAGACCCAGGGTAGCGGCAAGGCCGCAACCCTGGGCTGGCGGATGGAACCCCGTCGGGGTACGCGAACAGCTCCCGAACCCCCATCCCCGCCGCGCAGCGCCCCCCCCCTCTCCCGCCGTCTCCTCCAGCGCGTCAAGCGGGCTGCGGGGGCTGGCCTTCAGATCCCAGACCCCATGGGTGCCGACCATGGGGATCGCCACGCGGGTGTGCCCCAGCAGGTCCTGGATATCCCGGATGTCGGTTCCCGCGAGCCGGGGATGGGTGGTGAAGCCGCCGCGGAGGGTGTACGCGAACACCAGGGAACCCGCAGACCCATCGCACAAGGTGGGGACGGTGCTCTCCCTGGAATATCGCCCTGAAAGAATGAAATTACCGAAGTCGCCGGGGACAGACGTGAATCCGGAGGGGAATGCATCAGCCCACAATCTCCGGTTCGATGCGCAGGTACGCATGATCTCGCCATGGTGTAAACATGCTCGGCAAGGTGGCGGGAGAGCACGCCGCCTCCCAAGACCCTAGCCGAAACGGCTCTTCTTGACGCAATGGGGCACCGCACGTAGACTACACCCAGTCTTACGGAAGATTTTCCCCCGATGCAGGGAGATTATGTGTAGAGCAGGACGTTAGAACGGCACCATCGTGAAACTGCTAATCGTACGACATGCCCAGTCGAGGGGGAACGCAAGCGGGGACTATTCGGTTGCGACCCATGATGCACTATCACGTCTGGGCGAGGAGCAGGCTGGTTCCCTTGCCACCGCCCTGAGCTCGTACTCCTTTGATAGAATTGCGGTAAGCCCTCTTCAGCGCGCCATGGAGACGATTGTCCCCTATCTATCGGCAACCCGTCGGAAGGCGGAAATCTGGCCGGAGATCGCCGAGGCCTGCTGGCAGGGCGAGCGGGAGGCGCCATGCGAGAGCTGGAGACCGATGCCGAAAGCCTTGGCCAGTCGCTTCCTTCCCTACTTCACCTTCAGAAACCATGTGCCGGTCTGGCCTACTCCGTCCGAGACGTTTGGAGAAGGCCTGTGCCGAGTCCAGGAGACGGCGGGACTGCTTCTTGAGGAAGCCGAGAAGAAGACCCGCACTCTTCTGATGGTCTCCCATGGATTCTTCATCCGGGAGCTGCTGAACGTTATCCTTGCGCGGCCAGAACCAGATGAGTTTCGCCACGACAACTGTGGCATTACGTCACTTGGGTTTCGCGGCGCATGGCAATTGAATTTCTGTAACAGTTCACACGATGAGTTTGTTTCCAGCAAGCCGGCGGCATGCGACGGCTCGCTGCCGCCGACGACCCATGAAGTTGGATTCGAAGGATGAAATGCAGATGCGTTGCAGAATGCATCTGGGCCGGATGCCACGGCAGGGCCGTGAATGGCGTTGTGTACTGCATCGAGCATCTCTGGAAGAATGGGGCAAGACGATAGGAGTCCGAAGGAGGATCTCCACGGTCCGGCGTAGCTCCGCATGCCTTGCGGAGGGTCCGTGGTGCCTCCTCCACGGGTCTCCCGCGCAGGCGCGCGTCCGTCGGCGTTCCCCGTGGGCGGCCACAGCCTCGGCGGCTTCGGCTACGGGCAGGCCCCTCCCCGTTCGAGTCTATTCTCGTCCGTACGCGGTTCCCCCTCTTCTCCCTCCTCCGCGAAGCTCCGCATCAGGCGCTTCTCCGTGGGCATTCCCTGGGGCGGCCAAAGCCTTGGCGGCTTCAGCTACGGGCAGGCCCCTCCCCCATCCGTGTGCATCCGTGTCCATCCGTGGTTCTTCCTCTTCTCCCCCTTTTGTGACTCTTGTGCCTCCTGTGGCCATTCCCCCTCACTCATTCGTGTCCATTCGAGGTTCTCCATGGCTGGGGAGACCGGGCGGAGGGGCCTGCCGGGGACCATCAGGGACAGTCCTTTCCAGATCCAGACCTGGCCCTAAAGGGAGGTTGGGGGCCTGTCCCCAGCCTCCTGAACGAAGCCTGGACGAGGCATCCGGGTGGGTGCCCCATTCAAGCCGTAACCCATTTGACAGCAGGACGTTAAGGGGTCCTGGACCCCTTTCCTCCCCGAAGCTTGCCGCTGAAATTGAAGACCCATGCGGATTAAGCTGTAAGCAGTTCACCGAGTATCGTACAAACGTGCGGACCCTCGTTGGGTCATAGGCTGCGGGAAGGGTGGTCCTTCGCGCGCAGAAACGGGCAGCAAAACAGGAGAAGTGGCGGATGAGCAAGAAGTGGTTGGTGTTTGCCGTCGCAGTTATGCTGGCGGGTTCGGCGTTCGCCGATGAAAGGGCATCCAGCAGTGTTTCCCCGAATCTGGGCAAGGGAACCAAGACCCTTGAAGGTGCGGGATACATGGACCTGATGGGAGATGACGTACAGTTTCAGCTCGCCTACGGTTGGTTGGTCGCCGACAGACTCGAAGTGGCCTTGGTCGCTGGATTGCGCGACAACGACTTCTACATGAGCACCGAGTTGGGAGTACGCGCCGAGTACAACCTCGTCTTTGATTCGCCTCTGGTGCCCTTCCTGAGCGCCGGTATAGTCTGGGCCGATGTTGAATCCGACGCCAGCGGTGTCGACACCGACGCTGCCGTATTCTCGGTCGGGGCTGGCGTCAAGTACTTCATCCGCGACAGCGTAGCTCTTGCCGTGAATGGCAGCTACCTTTATGCCACGGATGATATCTTCGTCGACAGTGAAGACGGAAAAGTGAATGACGACGAATTCCGTATCCTCTTCAGCATTCGCTTCTACTTCAACTAAACAATCGTCAGCATAGAACCGCGGCCCATCCCGTCATCCGGGGTGGGCCGCTTCCGCATGGACGACACGGGCTCGTGCCCACCGGCGGAGCCGTTCTCCCTCGCGGACTCGGTCGAACGGCCGCCACAGTAGACGATTTCGGCCACGGGGGCGTGGCTGAGGCGATGGGCCGGCCCGGCCTTTGCCGGTTTGTCCCCATCGTTCCTTGCACACTTGCCAGTATCCGAGTTCATCCGTGTCCATCCGCGGTTCCTGCTCTGCTGATCTCCGTGGCAGACGCGTCACCGTCTGCGTTCCCTATGGCGGCCAAAGCCTCGGCGGCTTCGGCTACGGGGGCGGCTACGGGCACTCCCCCCTCGCTTTCGTGTCCATTGGTGTCTATTCGTGGTCCTCCCTCTTCTCCCCCTCCCTCATCCGTGTGCACCCGTGGTTCTCCCGGCATCGAGGGAGATAGACCCCGGGGTCGCCACCGAGTCCGCTCTGTGGTACAAGCTCCGGCCCCAACCACCCCTTTCAGGAGCAGAGATGGCAGGCGAGTATGTGTTTGAGCTGGAGCATGTGAGCAAGCAGCACGGGGCGACCGTGGTCTTGCAGGACGTCACCCTGGCCTTCTTCTTCGGGGCCCGGATCGGGGTGATCGGCAGCAACGGGTCGGGGAAGTCGAGCCTGCTCCGGATCATGGCCGGGGTGGATACCGAGTACACGGGCACGGTCCGGCGGGCCAAGAACGCCAAAATCGGCTACCTGGAGCAGGAGCCCAGGCTCGACCCCGAGAAGACGGTGGCCGAGGTGGTGGCCGAGGGCGCGGCCGCGCTCCAGGCCAAGCTGGACCGCTACGACGAGCTGTGCGGCAAGCTGGGCGACGACCTGTCCCCGGCCGAGTCCGAGAAGGTCGGCCTCGAGATGGACCGGCTCCAGAACGAGATCGACACCCTCAACCTCTGGGAGCTGGACCGCCAGGTCGAACAGGCCATGGACGCTCTCCGGCTACCCGAGCCCGGCGCCAAGATTGGCCCCCTCTCCGGCGGGGAGAAGCGGCGGGTGGCCCTGTGCCGCCTGCTGCTCCAGAACCCGGATGTGCTGCTGCTTGACGAGCCCACCAACCATCTCGACGCGGAGTCGGTGGGCTGGATGGAGGAGCACCTCAAACGGTTCAAGGGCACGCTCATCGTGGTCACCCACGACCGCTACTTCCTGTCCAACGTCACCGAATGGATCCTCGAGGTGGACGCGGGCCGCACCACCCCCTACCAGGGCAACTACGAGCGGTGGCTGGAGCAGAAGCAGGCCCTGGCCGAGCGCGAGGCCAAGGCCAACGCCTCGCGCCAGAAGCTGCTCAAGCAGGAGCTGGAGTGGGTGCGGCTCAACGCGTCGAGCCGGCTCACCAAGACCAAGGCCCGGCTCAGCCGCTACGAGGAGCTGGCCAGCCAGGACTACGACACCCGGGAGGACAACCTGACCATCCAGATCCCGCACGGGGGGCGGCTAGGCGACCGGGTGGTCGAGGCGGCGGATCTGACCAAGGCCTACGGGGACCGGCTGATTATGGAGAACGTGACGTTCAGCCTGCCCCGGGGCGGGATCGTGGGGGTGATCGGCGGCAACGGCGCGGGCAAGACCACCCTGTTCCGGATGATCATCGGGGAGGAGGCGCCCACTGCGGGCGACCTGAAGGTGGGCGAGACGGTGGAGCTGGCCTATGTGGACCAGTCCCGGGACAGCCTGGACCCCGACCGCACGGTGTGGGAGGAGATCACCGGCGGGCAGGATCTGCTGACCGTGGGGGGCCGGGAGATGCGGAGCCGGGCCTACTGCGCCCGGTTCAACTTCCGGGGGGCGGATCAGCAGAAGAAGGTGGGGATCCTCTCGGGCGGCGAGCGCAACCGGGTCCATCTGGCCAAGCTGCTGCGCCGGGGCGGGAACCTGCTGCTGCTGGACGAGCCCACCAATGATCTCGACGTGACCACCCTGCGGTCCTTGGAGGAGGGGCTGATTGGCTTCGGCGGCTGCGCGGTGGTGATCAGCCACGACCGCTGGTTTCTGGACCGGGTCGCCACCCACATCCTGGCCTTCGAGGGGGACAGCCAGGTGACGTGGTTCGAGGGCAACTACCAGGCCTACCACGCCCATCAGCGCAAGCTCCACGGCGACGACTGGCAGCCGCACCGGGTGCGCTACCGGCCGCTGGTGAAGTAGCCCTGGGCCTACAGCCGGATCACCAGCCCGGCCAGGAGCTGGCGGTCGGCCTTGCGGGCGCCCGGGGCGGGCTCGTTGTCGTAGGTCACCTTGAACACCGTGCGCAGGCTCAGGCGGGAGTTCAGCGCCGCCTCGACGCCGATCTCCCCGATGAGCAGGTAGTTGTCGAAGTCCTCGGCCTCGGGCACGAACTCCAGGGACTGCCAGACCTTGGCGGTCTCGCTGAGGGCGCGGTCGTAGCGCTGGGCGGCGCGGAGGCCCCAGAAGTCGTCGGAGACGCCGCCGACCTTCTCCCAGATGTAGGCGGGGCCGGCGTCCACGGTGAGCGTCACCACGTCGTCCTTCATCAGGTAGACGCCCAGGCCGGCCGAGACGATGGCCCGGTAGTCGACATCCGCGATGGGGTCGGCCATGGCCAGCAGGTCGGCGGTGGCGTACAGGCGGTCGCGCAGGGTCTCCTTGATGCCCGCGAACCCGCGCAGATTCTCGGCGCTTTTCTCCCCATCCTGCTCGCCATAGACAAAATCGATCCCGGCCCGGATGGTGCGGAGGTCGGTCTTGCGCTCCGAGAGCAGGGAGGCGTTGCCCAGCGAGGAGTCGGTGTTGCCCTGATTGAGGGTCACCCCCAGGGAGAGGGTGGTCTCGAACCCGTCGGGCTCCGCCCGGGCGGCGGTGAAGGCGACAGCGGTTCCGACAAGCAGGGCGGCGAGGGTCTTGGTCACAGGGCAGGCTCCTTGGTTTGGCGATAAAGGGGCTAGACATACCGGGCCTGAGGCAGGTCGGCAACCCCGATCCGTCTTAGCTCCCGCCGGACGCGGGTTCGGCACCCACCACTCCGTCGTCATAGCGGGCGGCCAGGCGCTGGCCGGGTTCGAGGACCAGGAAGTCGTGGTCCCATTCGCCCCGGACCAGGCGGCGGATGAGGCCGAGGTCGCCCGCCACCTTCTCGAACGCCCAGCCCTTCTCATCCGCCTTCTCCCGGGCCCGGATCTCGAAGGAGCCGTCGGGCTCGACGCCCATCTCGATGAAGGTCATGCGGCCATAGTGGGCCGGCTGCTGGCACAGGGTCTCCCAGATGAACTGCGCGTTGTCCTCGCCGTACTGCTCCACCAGGTCCTCGTAGCGCCGGTCCATGCCGATCCGGTGCTGCACGGAGAAGGGCTGCAGGTCGCTGTTGGTCTCGCCGCGCTCGATCCAGCCCGTGGTCTGGTAGTAGGCGCCGGGGTGGCGGTCGAAGTAGTCCCGGTAGCGGTACCGCGATCCGAAGAAGAGGGTGATGCAGTCGTGGGCGCGGGGAACCACC
>PXDE01000179.1 GCA_003566475.1 PVC group bacterium
CGGGGCCATGGAGCGGATGCGGCGGCTGCGGGCGGGAATCAGCGGGAATGACTCGGCCGAGCGTTTCGCCGGACTGGGCGTGGACATGTTCCTGGGCGACGCGGCGTTCGTCGGCCCGGGGGCGGTTCAGGTGGGCGACCAGGTGCTCTCCTACCACACGGCGGTGATCGCCACCGGGGCCCGCGCGTCCGCGCCGCCGATCCCGGGGCTCGACCAGGTGGACTACCTGACCCACGAGACCCTGTTCTCGCTCACCGAGCGTCCGAAGCGGCTGGGGATCGTGGGGGCGGGGCCCATCGGCTGCGAGATGGCCCAGGCCTTCGCCCGCCTGGGGTCGGAGGTGTTCCTGCTGGAGGCCATGCCGGGCATCCTGCCCCGCGAGGACCGCGACGCGGCGGAGGTCGTGCAGGCCCGGCTGCGCGAGGACGGGGTGGAGGTGCTTTGCGGGGGCAAGAACCTCGACGTCGCCCGCGAGGGCGAGGCCATCCGCATCTCGGTGGATTGCCCCGACTGCCACCACGACCACGTCGTGGACAAACTTCTGGTGGCGGTGGGCCGCGCCCCCAATGTCGAGGGGCTGGGGCTGGAGACGGTGGGAGTCGAATTCGATCCGAAGAAGGGCGTGAAGGTGGACGACCGGCTGCGGACCACCAACCGGCGCGTCTACGCGGCGGGCGACGTGTGCTCCCGGCACCAGTTCACCCACACCGCCGACTTCCAGGCCCGCATCGTGCTGCAGAACGCCCTGTTCTTCGGGCGGAAGAAGGCGGGCGCCCTGACCATCCCCTGGTGCACCTACACCTCGCCCGAGGTGGCCCATGTCGGGCTCTACGAGCAGGAGGCCCGCGACCGGGGGATCGAGGTGGAGACCTTCACCCAGCCCCTGGGCGAGGTGGACCGGGCCATCCTCGACGGCGAGACCGTGGGGTTCGTGCGGGTGCATGTGAAGGCGGGCACCGACCGCATCCTCGGGGCCACCATCGTGGCCGGGCACGCGGGGGAGCTCATCTCCGAGATCACCCTGGCCATGGCCCACGGCCTGGGCCTGGGGAAGATCGCCTCGACCATCCACCCCTACCCCACCCAGGCCGAGGCCATCCGCCGGGTCGGCGACGCCTACAACCGCACCCGCCTCACCCCGCGGGTGAAATCCCTCATGACGCGCCTCCTGGCCTGGCGGCGCGGGGGGTAGGCGAGAACCGCATCGGATGCGTGCGTTCCTCGTGCGGGCAACGAAACGGCGGTGCGGCTTGCGTCCCATCTGCAAATATGCGAATCTGCGGACGTGAGAACGACGCTGGTTATCGACGATGTCCTGTACCGCCGGGTGAAAGCCAAGGCGGCCATGGAGGGGAGGACGGTGACGGATCTGGTGGAGGCCGGGCTCCGAACGGTTGTGGACCGCGACAACCGGCCCGGGAGGGCGCGGGCCAAACCCGCCTGGCTGCAGATGACCCAGGGCATTTCCCGGGATCCCGGATTCCAGAAGGAGATGAGGAGGGTCGAGGCCGCCATCGAGGAGGCGTTCGAGCATATCGAGCCGGAGGAAGATCCGGGGACATGAGCAACCTGCAGTCCCCGGACCTGAGCGGATGATCCTCGACACGAATGGCCTCTCCGCCCTGCTTCAGGCGAATCGGGCCTTCCTCGCACGCTTCGCCCAGGTGTACCAGTGGTCCATCCCGGTGCCCGTACTGGGCGAGTACCGCTTCGGGCTGCTCAGATCCCGGCTCAGGAGTCGGCTGGAGACGGCGGTGGACGAACTTGAGCGGACGGAGGAAATCCTGGTCGCCACCTCCCGCACCGCCCGTGTCTATGCCCAGATCCGGGAGGAACTGCGGATCAAGGGGAAGCCCATTCCGGTCAACGACCAATGGATCGCCGCCCTGGCTCGGGAGCATGGCCTCCCGGTGGCGACCAACGATCCGCACTTCGGGGAGGTGGATGGCCTGGATGTCCGCGGTTGGTAGCACGCTCAATGGACCCGCATCACCCCGACCATGCCGTGGGGCACCAGGACCAGCGCGATAGCGGCCAGGAGCGCCCCGCCCCCGATATAGGCGACGAAGCTGTCGACCTCGTGCCGGAAGCAGAACGTCCGCAGGCGGAGATGGGTGGAGGCCAGCGACCCGAGCGGAATGCTTAGCCCCGCCCCCAGCGCCAGGGCCAGCGTCATGGGCAGGGCGTTCATGGCGCGCGGTCCCCACCGTGGGCGGCCCGGCCCGGACTGGCTCGTGAGACATGCATGGGGTTGAGTCGCGGCCAGGAGGCCGACATGAACAGCCCCTCTGCCGGGATGATCCAGATGCCAGTCAAGGGCGTGACCGCGTCCGAGTCGCCGGGGGGCCGCCTCAGGTCCGGGCCTGGCACGGTGCAGGCTCGGTTTCGGCCTCGTTCCCGCAGGCGGCCAAACGCTTGGCGCGCTCGGCTACGTTGCGGACCGTGCGCATCGTAGCTACCTCCGCCGGCGGATCGCCCCCGGCCGTTCATGCCGTCGGGCGTCCGGGCGACGCATCCCCATGCGAACGACCTCCTCCCTCCCTCCGTCCCTCCGCCACGGCCTGAGCGTCCTCCTCCGCCCCGGGGCCGCGCTGGTGGCCACCCTGGTCCTGACCGGCTGCGCGGGCGAGGCCCCGGCCCAGACGCTCAACGGCTTCGACCTGTCCCGGTCCAGCATCCCGGTCCGGGCGATTCAGCGCGGGGGCCCGCCCCGCGACGGGATCCCCTCGATCGACGATCCGAAGTTCATCCCCCCGGTGCGGGCGAACTTCATGCGCGAGGATGACATCGTGCTCAGCGTCACCCGGAACGGCGTGACCAGAGCCTATCCCTTCCGGATTCTGGTCTGGCACGAGATCGTCAACGACATCATCGGAGACCACCACCTGGCCGTCACCTACTGCCCGCTCTGCGGCACCGGCATGGTGTTCAACCGGAAGGTTGGGGACCAGGTGCTGACGTTCGGAGTCTCCGGACTGCTCTACCACAGCGACGTGATGATGTACGACCGCGAGTCGGAGTCGCTCTGGTCCCAGATCAAGAAAGAGGCGGTCACCGGGCCACGGAAGGGCCAGCGGCTCGAGTGGGTGGCCAGCGACCAGATGACCTGGGGGGCCTGGCGTCGGCGCTTTTCGAACGGACAGGTGCTCTCGACGGACACAGGCCACGACCGGAACTATGGCGGCCAGCCCTACGCGGGATACTTCGCCAGTGACCAGGTAATGTTCCCGGTGCCGCGGAACCGCCGCGAGCTGCCCCAGAAGGCGTGGGTGGTCGGCCTGACCCGGAACGGCCAGGCCGCCGCCTACCCGCTGGAGCGCCTGGCCGCCCAGCCGAACGTCCGCGATGAGGTGGGCGGGGAGCGCATCACCCTTCGCTACGACCCCCATGCCCAGCATGTGGACGCCCGCGACGCCCAGGGCCGGCCCATCCCCGTCATCCATGTCTACTGGTTCGCCTGGCAGGCGTTCCATCCGGAGACCAAACTGTGGGCGCCGTGAACGGACAGGCGGCCCGAGGTTGCGGAAACCGCGCGCGGAGGCGACGGTGGGGAGGCCCGGTCTCCGACCCGGCTTCGCGAGGACGCTTCGCCGCGGCAGGCCCATCGGCCCCATCGGACCCATCGGACGGGGCGGGCGGACCGGAATACA
>PXDE01000168.1 GCA_003566475.1 PVC group bacterium
AGGCCACGGCACCCGCGGCTACTATCCGGAAGGGCACCACACCGGCCGTATGACCGCCCACATGATCGTCCCCGCCTTCCAGGCCCTGCGCCTGGTCGAGGGGGAGGACTGGACGCGGCACTCCCCCCCGGTCCAGCATCTGCTCACCAAATGGCTGGTCGAGGTGGTGCGGCAGAACGGGCGGCTCGAAACCCTCATGCGCGACCGCTACGCCTCCGACGGGTTCCAGCGCGGCGGCATGCACTCGCGGGATTTCGCCCAGGGGTTCGGCATCGCCCTGCCCGAGCATCGGCCCGCCCAGAAGTGGTTCTTCAACCACGTGATCCAGCCGGGCCCCGACAAGGACTACGACATCGTCGGATACCCGCAGGGGGCGGTCTACGCCCTCGCCAACTGGCCCCTCGGGGTGGCCGAGCGGAATCCGGCCGAGGTCATCTCCCGGGTCTACTGGGATCCGCTCTGCGGGTACGTCGCCACCCGCAACGGATGGTCCGGCGAGGAGAACACCGACATTCTGGTCACCGCCCACAAGGGCGCCGGCCGCTACGGGGCCTACGGGGCGGGCCAGGGCGGACAGACGATGGTCTTGGGCCTCGGCCTGCGCACCGGCTTCCCCGGCGGCTTCCACCGCAGCTCCACCAGCTACTTCCGCCAGGCCGACGATGGCTCGGTTCTGCTCAGCTCCATCGTCATCCAGACCCACCTCGCCGTCGACTACTCGCGGGCCTCCGGCGCCGACGCCGTGATCGCCATGATCGGCCAGGGGGCGGGCGTGGACCGGTGGCCCGTGCCCGAGGTGCAGCGGAACGAGCGCACCGGGGCCACGGCGGTCACCCGGAAGGTGCGGGCTGGCGACATCGACTACCACATCATGACCCTCCAGCGCGGCGAGGCGCCTGCCCTGGCGGTGGACGGCGAGCGGATCCGCATCGGCGGCCAGACCCTCGGCTACAACGGCAAGCATCTGACCCTGGACGTCTTCGGCGAAGGACCGCCTGCGTACGATCCGGGGGGCGAGCGGTACGAATCCTTCGTGGGCCGTCCCATTCCCGAAACCAAGCTCTTCGAGACTCCGCCCCCCCCCACGCCGGCCGAGCGGCTGGAGTCCGTCCAGGGGGTCATGGCCCGGCACGTCGAGCGTGGCCGCTACGACCGGGCCCGCGCCGCCATCATGGCCTTTATCGAGGACTCGGAGATGGCCATGGTCCAGGTCCAGGCCCGGCAGGCCCTGCGCACGCTGGACTTCGACGAGATCCGGCATCTTCTCGAGCGCGAGCAGATGGCCCGGGCCCGCGAGGCGCTGGAGCTGTTCATCGGCACCCACCACGGCACCCCCGAGCAGGCCGAAGCCGAAAAGATGCTCCACGAGCTCGACCTCGACGCCATGCTCGAAGGCTTCTGACCTCCTTCCGGCCACTATCCCTTGGCCGGAGACTTGGACACGTGACCTCACGATCGTGAGCTCACGTGTCGAACGCCACCCCCTCCGGTCCGTCCTGTTTCCTTGATATTCCCCGAATGTTTGGCCTGCCACGCCCGTCCGGCCCGGACACGTAAACGCACGATCGTCAGGCCACGTGTCCGAGAACCTAGCCCGCTCCACGATGAATGGCGGGCATTCTCCGACCTGCGCCACCGACCCGCGCCTGCGGACACGTTCGTGTACGATCGTCAGCTTACGTGTCATGCCCGTCCCGGATCTGCGACCCTTCTGGCACCCTTCCCGAACGCGTGCGGTTCTCCGTCAGGCGAGCCTTCTCGCCCGAGCGCACGAGGGGCGGCAGGCCCGTGTGGATTCCTCGGGCTGGGACCGGGGAAGGGGGGAAGGCGCCAGGGCGGTCAGGCCGGCCGTGTCAGACGCGATGCCTGGCGCAGGAAGTCAAGGTGGAGCTGATAGACCTGATATCCGCGATACTCCGGAGGCCACAGCTTCCGGGGCAGGAGCGGATCGTGCTCCATGGCCCCCACATAGGCCATGGCCTCCGAGCGAACCGCCTCCCGGACCTCGGCCTCGGATGGCGCGTCCTCCTCCCAGGCCTCCAGGATTCCTCCGACCGCGTGGAGGTAGTCGGTGTGGCGGCTTGCGATCCTGTCCCAGGGCCAGGCCTGCAGAACCAGCCGCTCGTTGCTCACCCCCATCACCGTCCGGGCCTCCAGCAGCATCGCAAAGTCCAGAATCCCAGCCGCCTGCCGCAGGTCGTCGAACCAGGGGCGGATGTCCCACGGCCCGATCCAGAGGCTTTTCTGAAACTGACCGAAGCGCCGCTGGATTAGGGCCCGGCGGATGATATCCCGATGTTCCCGCTGGGGCTCCGGGACATCGTAGGCGAACAGGAACCAGATGCCGTCCCATCGATATCGCCAATGGACCTCGGGACGCAGGTAGGGGGGCAGGGAGGCCGTCCCTTCTTCGGTCAGCTCAAGGACGATCTCGCCCCGGCGGGTGATCTCCGCGGCCAGTCCCGCCTTGAGCAACCGGTCCTGGGCCCGCGCGTAGGCGATCTCGGAAGCGTGGAAGAGGTTCCAGCTTCGGGCCAGATGCGGCGCCAGGGCGCCGGCCGCGCCCTGGGCCAGCGCATAGGTGAGAAGGTTCCCCGCCTTGCGGGCCAGGATCGTGCGGTTCCATTTCGAATGGGCCTTCCAGCCCTTGTCGGCAGCCACAGGCACCTCCGTGTTGGACACGTAAACTCACGATCGTGCGCTTACGTGTCCCAATCTGCCCATCGATTCCATGGACGTCAAGCTATGGATGGGGGATGCCCTCCGCACGTTCTGCGCGGCCATCAAGTTCTCAAGATTGTGGTAATTAGACTTTTATACGTATATATATGGATCGCGGGATGAGCCGAACTCGTCATCGGGCGGGAGGATTGACCCTGGGCAGGATCGGACACGACACTTCACGATCGTGAGTTTACGTGTCGGAGTCCCGGCGGCTCCGGTCCAGGCCTTGGACGGTTTCTCCAGGCGTTGGACGTCCATGGAGACGCTTGGCGGGGTGGGTTTGACGGCAGGCCGGTGGGGCGGGCAAAGTGCCGATGTCCATTCGCGGTTCCGCTGCATGGTTCCGGCTATGCCGGTTCAAGAAGTCGCCGTCTCCATGAACCGCCCCTTCAGGGCTCTGGTTCCGACTCCGTAACCTCGAAGGACTCGACGAAAAGGCGGGTGCGGGTGCGGGCGGGGAAGGAGACCACGTCGATGTCCTGGATGGCCCAGGTCTCGTCGGCCAGGTGGCGCAGGGTCTTGACGTTGAGCTGCCGGGTGACTGTCCCGCGGGCGTCACGCGATTCGGCCCGGACGAAGAGCCCGGTCTCGGGGTCGACCCATAGCCGGAGCATGGGCCGGGGCCCCTCGGGACCTCCCGGGACCGGAAGGTTGATCAGGACCGTGTCGCGCCCGGCCGCGCGGTCGGCCCCCGCCTCCTCCGCCCCCGGCCACCAGAGGAAGGACAGGCTGAGATCGATCCAGGTGAGGTCGAGCCCCTCCAGAGGACGGGCGAGCTGCTCCCAGGTGGCCGGACGCTCCCGGGCCCCCCCTCGATCCACGAAGTGGAATCGGATGACGCCCTCCTCATCACTGGTCAGTCGGAGCCGGGCGACATCGCCTCCGAAACCGTCGCGCAGACGGTACTCGGCCTGGGGCCGCCCCCC
>PXDE01000523.1 GCA_003566475.1 PVC group bacterium
GGCGAGGGGCCGGCGGCGGGCGCCGGCGCCACCGGCAACGCCCGGGCCGACGTCCGCACGGCCTGCGCCGGCGCCGAAGCCCGGTTCCACGGGGCCGCCCGCGCAGCCTCCATCGCCGGCGTGACCGGCGGCTCGAACGGGTCGGCCATCACCGCCAGGGTCAGCTTGCCGCCCTCCATGCTCACCCGCTGCCGCCCCACCACCACCGCCGCGCCGTCGGCCCGGGGAACCGGGTCGGCCCCGCCGGGGGTCAGGAACTTGAAGCTGAACGTAGTCCCGCCCGCCTCGACCCGGGCGCCGGCGGGCGCTCCCGGACCGGCCATCACGATCATGCCCGGCGCCCCCGAGGCACCCGAGAAGTCGATGGCCACCCAGGTTCCGCTCTCGCCCCCGACAATGGCCGAGCCGTCGCCCCGGGGATCCCAGTGGGAGGCCCGGGCCGGGAGGGTGCCCCACTGCTCCCGGCGGCCGTGGTGCCAGACCATCATCGACGGGTCCGGGCCATGCCGGAACCGGGCCGGCGACCGGCGGGCGAGCTGGGTGATGAGAATGTCGTCCTCATCCTCCCATCGGTTCCGGAAGGCATAGAACCCCATGCGGGAGTCGTAGAGGTTGCGCGGAACCGCCTGCTCCATGGGCAGCGGTTCGGTGCCGAACGGCGTGTTCACGAAGGCCAGAATGGAGTGGTGCGGATAGGGGCTGACGGTGTCGAACGGGGTTCCGTTCTGCTCGTCCCAGGCCTGGACGTATCTCTGGTACCACCACCAGATCCCGGCCCGCTCGGCCGGCGTGGCCACGCCGTAGCCGATGGAGAAATAGCCGGCCCCACTCACGCCTGCGGACCGGGCCCAGATGTTGTGGGGATAGCATGCGTCGCACCGGGTGGGGAACCCGCTGCGGAGATTCCCCCGGTCCTCCTGGGGAATGGTCTGCTGGAACCACCGCAGGGAGGTCCAGCGCAAGGGCATGCTCGGGGTGTAGAAATCCTGGCCGCCCGCCACCTCCCAGGCCTGGATTGCGGAGAGGTACACGATGTGGCTGGCCATCGTGCCCGTGCCGTCGCCCTCGGCGAAGTAGCCGGCGTCGCCGAAGCCATCGGTGATGTGCCGGCGCATGGCCTGCTGGCTAGTCTCCAGGAGCGGGCCGATCCTGGCCATGTCCACGCCGGGGTCGTTCATGATGGCCAGGATGGCCATGGCCCCGCCCCCCACCTGCATGCCCCAGTGGTTGCTGGTCGGCGAATGCCGCGAGCCCCGGACCAGTTCGGGCAGGCTCATGAACCTCCCCTCGTTGTACTCGGCCAGGAACTGGGCGACCTCCCGCCGGTAGGCGTCGTCCCAGCCGTCGTAGGCCAGATCGTATCCGAGGGCCACCCAGCCGATCACCGGCCCGGCCCGGAGGGCTCCGAACGGCTCCCGAAGCGAATAGCGGAGATCGCGCCCCCGATGCCCCGCCAGCATCGCGTCCATGGCCTCCCGGGCCAGCACCGCGTAGATCCGTTCGCCGGTGATCTGGTAGAGAAATCCATAACCCGCCGGATGGGAGAACGTCAGCACCTCGCCCGCCGGACGGTTGTTGAGCGGGCCTGCCCCGTCCTGGCCCGGCCGCCCGACCTGTCCCAGCTCGCGCGGGAGATTGCGCCCGTCCCGTCCGTCGAGGGTCACCCGCAGCCGTCGCAGAATCGCCTGCCCCTCGGGCGTCCGGGCCCGTGCCCGCAGCGCGTCCAGATCGCCTCGGCGGAACAGGAGCCGGGGGTGCTCGCCCGGCCGGGGCGCCACATGGCCGGGCACCTCCGCCGGCCAGGGGCCCTCCGCCTGGGCTCGCGTCTCCACCCCATGCCATCCCAGCCCCGCCACCAGCCCCATCATCATCGTCCAGCGCGTCATCGCGGCCTCTCCCGGTTCGGAACACGATCTGCCACTATCCTATTACCGCATCGCCCGCCGGTCCGCAATCCGGGAATCCGCTATCGCCGACGGATCGTCGCCCCCACCTCGTCCGTTAGCTCCCGCCTCCTCCGAGGCCGTTCCGCCTCCGCTCGACCAGGGTGGCCAGGGCGGCATCCACGATCCCGAGGCCCTCGCGCAGGAGCTCCTCCTCGATGAGCAGCGACGGCAGAAACTTGAGCACGTCATCCAGGGCCCCGGCGGTCTCGATGACCAGCCCCCGCTTGAAGGCCTCCTGGGACGCATCGCCCGCCACGCCGGGCTGGGGCAGCTCCAGGCCCCAGACCATGCCCAGCCCCCGGACTCTGGGCTCAAGTTCGGGGTACTTCCGGGCCATCTCGGTCAGCGCCTCCTCCATCAGCGCCCCCTTCCGAGCCACCGCATGGGACAGGTCGTCGTTGTCCCAGTAGGCCAGGGCCTCGGTGGCGGCCACGAAAGCCAGATTGTTGCCCCGGAAGGTTCCCGTGTGCTCCCCGGGCTGCCACTGGTCCAGTTCCGGACGCATCAGGAGCATGGCCATCGGCAGGCCGCCACCGAGGGATTTGGACAGCGCCACCATGTCCGGGTGGAGGCCCGCCCGCTCGAAGCTGAAGAACGTCCCCGTGCGCCCGTTGCCCACCTGGATGTCGTCCACGATCAGCAGAATGTCGAACTGGCGGCACAGCGCCTCGATCTGCTGAAGCCACTCCACCCCGGCCACATGAATCCCCCCCTCGCCCTGGACCGTCTCCAGGATGATCGCCGCCGGGAGGTCGATGCCGCTGCTCGGATCCTCCAGATACTTCCGCAGGTAGCCGACCGTGTTCACCTCCGGCCCGTGATACCCGTCGTAGGGCACAAAGGCCACGTTGTTGCGGGCCCCGTAGGACTCGTCCCGGTAGAAGTAGTTCCCGGTCACCGCCAGCGAGCCCATGGTCAGCCCGTGGTAGCCGTTGGTGAAGGCGATGACATTGGACCGGCGCTTGACCATGCGGGCCAGCTTGAGCGCGCTCTCCACCGCGTTGGTCCCGGTGGGACCGGTGAACTGCACCTTGTAGCTGAGGTTGCGGGGCACCAGAATCGTGTCGCGGAACTTCTGCAGAAAGGCCCGCTTGGCCACCGTCGCCTTGTCGAGGCCGTGGGCGATGCCCTTGCGCCGGATGTAGGCGATCAGCGCCTCGCTGAGCCGGGGGTTGTTGTGTCCGTAGTTCAGGGTCCCCGCCCCCGCGAAGAAATCGATGTACCGCGTCCCCTGCTCGTCGTAGAGCAGGGATCCCTCGGCGGTGTCGAAGATCGCCGGGAACGAGCGGACATAGCCCCGAACCTCGGATTCCATCTCCTCGAAAATCCTCATCGTCGTCTCCCGCGAATGGGTGGTCGATACGTCCAGCATGCCGGTTCCGGAGGTCTCGGGAAAGCTCTTTCCCGCCAGTCTGGCCTTGCCCGACGCAGGAAGCCATGGGACGTTCTCCGCACATGACCTCGGACCTTCGCGAACGCCTCGCCGCCCATCCGTACTTCACCGCCTGGACCGATCCCATGTCCGGCGTGGAGAGCTTCGTCCTCACCCACCGGGTCGCCCCCATGCACAAGGGCTGGTACTACGCCAACCCGTCGGTGTCCGCCGACCAGCGCTGGTTCTGGTTCCGCGCCGCCTTCCCGCCGTCGCGGTCCTGGTTTCAGGCCGTGGTCTGCCTCGACCCCGACGCTCCATCCGCGCACCTCCTGCATGGATCCCACTGCGGCTCGGGAAACGCACTGCTCACGCCCGAAGGCGACCGGGCCTATGTCCCCGTGGAGGACGGGATCCACCTCATGGGCCCGGGCGTCGAGACCGAGACCGTCTGGCGCTTCCCCCGCGAGCACATCGGCACCCGCCAGTTCCGCGGGCTCTGCACCACCCTCACCGCCTCCGCCGACGGCCGCTTCTGGCTCCTCGACAGCCGCGTGGGCGACCGCTGGCTGATCGGCCTCGTCGAGCGGGCCACCGGCGAGTACCGCCTCCTCCGCGCCTTCAACCGCAGCCACCACCACGCCATGTTCTCGCCCACCGATCCCAGGCTGTTCATGGTGAGCCACGGCCCCGGCAACCACGAGACCACCGGCGACCGGTTCGACATGAACGTCCGCATGTGGCTGATGGACACGGAGCTCACCCGCTACGAGCCGGTCCTCCCCGACCTCTGGTTCGGTCAGAACTCCTGGGCCTGCCACGAATGGTGGATGGCCGATGGCCGGATCGCCTGGTGCGACTACGAGGCCGGCGTCCACGAATGCGATCCCGTCGGCGTGTACGAGCGGCGCCGACGCCTGGTCTGGCCGCGCAAGCTCATCCACGCCCATGCCGACCCCGCCGGACGCTATTACGCCGGCGACCATGACCCCTACAAGTGGTCCGACGAGAGGCCCTGCCAGGTCTGGTTCTTCGACCGCCAGAGCGGCCTCGATATCGCGGTCGCCTCCGCCATGCCCACGCCCCGGGTGGAGCCCGGCGACCGGCGGGCCTGGCATCTCGACCCGCACTGCCATTTCACCCCCGACGGCCAGGGCTTCGTCTGGACCACCACCGTGCTCGGTCCCTGCGATGTAGCCATCACCCCCGTCGAAGGGGCTGTCCGCCGCCTCGAGGCGGCCGGCCGCCCGGCCTCCCTGTGAAAGTCTTCGCCTCCCTGATGGCCTTGCTGCTGCCTGCGCTCGGGTTCGCCCAGCAGGACGCGGTCATCCGGCTCCCGGATGCCCTGGGGCCGGACCGGGATCTGACCCTTCACCTGCGGCTCGGGGACCGGTCGGTCGTCGGAGGCTTCGGCACCGGACTCAATGCCCGCTCCCACACCCTCGACACCGGCGGACTCCGGTTCGATGGCGCCCGCCTCGCCGGGGATGTCCGGGTCACCGTCAACCCCGACCCCTGGCTGCCCGCCGATGGCAACCCAATCGAGATCTCCGTTGGCCTCGACCTCTCCGCGACCCACGGCGAACTGGCCGGAATCTGGTCGGCGCCGGACCGTCCGCCCGCCCCGGCCGCCGGCCGCCTCCAGGCCGCCGCCCCCGACGACGCCATGCTGCGTGTCGGCATCCGTATCCCCGGCGCCCTTCGCCGGGTCTACGCCATGCGCGGCCCCAGCTACCGGTACGCCCTCGACATGGATCTCCGGGCCGGGCTCCGGGACGGCACCGCCGACCTGTCCCGAATCACCCTCGAATCGTCGGTTCCCGACTACCGGCGGTACACCGCCCGGGTGCAGTCCAGCGACCTCCGCCTGCGCGACGGCCGCCTCGCCGGCGCCGTGACCGCCCTCATCGACCACGGAGGCCAGGCGGGCGGGCGCGGCGTCCGGCCGCCCCGCGAGGAACTCCACGCCTTCGACCTGGACCTGTGGCTGATCGGCGGCCGGATCGGCGGCACCTGTCGGATCCGGGTGGCCGACGCCGAGGCGGTCGAGCATGTGGTGGGCGTGTTCGCCCCGGACGGACGCCCCGATCCCGGGGCCAGCTTCGCCTGGCTGCGCCTGCACCACGCGATCCAGGACCGCCATTCGATCCGCCTCGAGCTGAGCCTGAACCGGGACCGGAGGATCCACGGGTTCGCCTGGGTGCCATCCGAGAACCATCAGCCCCACAGTGTGGACGCCTCCAGGCTTCGCCTCACGTCCGACGGACGCCTGGCCGGTCCGGTGCGGGTCACGGTGGTTCCCGACGTGTACCGCCGGGGCGAGCCCTTCACGGTGGACGCCGAACTCGACGTCGCTATCGACAGCCCCGACATCCGCGGAGCCTTCACGGGCGAGGACCGGGGCGTGGCCACCCGAGGGGAGGTCACCGGCGAGATCCGGGCGCGGCCCCATCCCGTCGCCCGCGACCTCCGCGACCTGTCCGGCTGCGTGCTCGGACTGGGATATTCGCTCGTCACCGGGGACCGGCCCCGCCAGGCCGGCGCCGCCGACAACCACGCGGAGATCCATCTCGATCTCCGCGAGGGCGAGGTGATCGGCGCCCGCCTGATCCGGCCGTCCGACGGGACGGAACTGCAGGCGGAGTTCGAGCCGGTCTCGCTCGCCTTCGACGGGGACCGTCTGACCGGCACCGTGACCTTTCAGTTCCAGGACCAGACCGCCCGGCCGGGACGCTACCAGTTCCGGATCGAAGCCACGGTCGAGGAGAACCGCCTTCGCGGCTATTGGCGCGGCGAGCTCGAAGGCGCCCCCATCCTCACCCGCAGCAGCAAGCTGAGCGGGCGCCTGATCGCGCCCTGACTCGCCCCGCTCCGACATGAGCCCCCGCACCGCACTGCTGCTCGCCGATGTTCTGCTGGCCATCCATGCCGCCTTCATCGCGTTCGTGGTGCTGGGGCTGGCGGCGGTCCTGGTCGGCGGCTGGCGTGGCTGGGCCTGGGTCCGGAGCCGGTGGTTCCGATTCTCACATCTGGCCGCCATCCTCTACGTGGTCGGCCAGACCTGGCTGGGGCACCTGTGCCCGCTCACCATCTGGGAGGACGCCCTGCGTCGGCGGGCCGGGCAGCCCGGCTACGACGGATCCTTCATCGCCCATTGGGTGGGGAGTGTCATCTACTACGACGCCCCCTGGTGGATCTTCGTGCTCGCCTACACCCTCTTCGCCGCCGCCGTGGTCGCCGCCTGGTTCGCCATCCCTCCCCGTCGGCGGTGATCGCCTGTTCAAGAATCCGGCGGGCGGGCCTGCGGCTCGGCAGTTTGGGAGGGGCATGCGTCGCATGCGTCCCACGGCATGCTCTGAGACACCCTCACCGATGCCGCACTTCCTCGCAGACTCGGTCGAGCGACCGCCACAGGGCGTTGGGTACTGCCGCGGCGTCTCATTGCCCCGATCCGGCTGGCCCACCGTGCCAGCGGCCGCGACTTCTCTGAGACACCAGTGCATGCTGTCCTTCACAAACCACTGCTTGCCGACACGATGTCTCCGACGTGGCACGGTGCTTCCAGCCCGTGCCCGAGCGAGGCCGGATCCCGGATCGACCATGGTCGGCGGAAACACTGTTCATGGACCGTTAGGGACCACACCTCGCTCGGCTCCGGGCTAGAAGCCCGGGCCACGGAGGCGCGAGGCTCGCGCAGCGGCCCGGGAGGGCGAATCCCGCCACGGGCGGGATGATCCGCGAGCGAGGGAAGGCCATGGTCTGCTCCAGGCCGGTGCCAGGCTCTTTTCAGGAAGCCGGGCATGGCTGCTCCTCGCTCCGGCTCGGCGGGAGCCTCGCCCTCTCGGTCGGCCTTCTTCCAGCCGGAGTGCCGATCAGGGTACCGGGTTCCTTCTCACCTTGTACTTCGTCAATCGTCAATCTTCGGTTTCCTCGCATCCTGCAACTTGTCCGACGAAGCTACTGACCGCACCCCGCACCTCCCGTATCCCGTATCCCGCATCCCACATCCCGCACCGGCCAATCGCGCTTGGCCCCTCCTCCATCGCCCGCTACTGTGCCGCGAATCCAAAGGAGCCCCCCGTGCGAATCCTCTACATCGACATCGACTCCCTTCGGCCGGACCATCTGGGCTGCTACGGGTACCACCGCGACACCAGCCCCCACATCGACCGCATCGCCGCGCAGGGCGTCCGGTTCGACCATGTCCACACCACCGACGCCCCCTGCCTGCCCAGCCGGTCCGCCCTGTTCAGTGGCCGCTGCGGGTTCCATACCGGGGTCATCGGCCACGGCGGCACCGCCGGCCAGCCGTTCGTCGAGGGCCCCGCCCGCGGCTTCCGCGACCGGTTCGGAAGCGACGGCTGGATGGCCTGCCTGCGCAAGGCGGGGCTTCGCACCGCCACCGTGAGCCCCTTCGGCGAACGCCACGCCGCCTGGCACTGGTACGCCGGGTTCAACGACATCATCAACACCGGCCGCGGCGGCCAGGAGCGGGCCGAGGAGATCCTGCCCGAGGCCCTGGGCTGGCTGGACCGGCGCGGGGCCTCCGACCACTGGTTCCTGCACGTGAATTTCTGGGATCCCCACACCCTCTACGACGTGCCCCGCGAATTCGGCGACCCCTTCGCGGAGGATCCCCTGCCCGTTTGGTACACCGAGGACATCCGGGCCGCCCACTGGGAAGGCTGCGGCCCTCACTCCGCGCAGGAGGTGCTGGGCTACGGCAGCGAGCCCGATCCCGGCGAACGCGCCCACCGGCAGCCGGCGCGGATCGACTCCATGGCCCAGGCCCGCCGCATGTTCGACGGCTACGACACCGGCGTCCGCTACGCCGACCACCATGTCGGTCTGCTTCTGGAGAAGCTCGAATCCCTCGGCGTGCTCGACGACACGGTGGTCATCATCTCCTCCGACCACGGCGAGAACCTGGGCGAGCTCAACATCTATGGCGACCATCAGACCGCCGACGCCATCACCACCCGCGTCCCCCTCATCGTGCGCTGGCCCGGGGTCACCGACGCCCAGGCCGGCCGCGCCGACCGGGCGCTCCACTATCATTACGACTTCGCGGCCACCATGATCGAACTCCTGGGCGGCGCCGTGCCCGCGTCCTGGGACGGCCAGGCCTTCACCGCCCCGTTCCAGGACGGGCGGGACGAGGGCCGGCCCTATCTGGTCGTCTCCCAGGGCGCCTGGTCCTGCCAGCGCGCGGTGCGGTTCGGCGACCACATCTGCATCCGGTCCTACCACGAGGGACACCACGGATACCCCGATCTCATGCTCTTCAATCTCGCCGACGACCCGCACGAGCAGCACAACCTCGCCGACGAGCAGCCGGGTCTGGTCCACGAGGCCCTGGCCCGGCTCGACGACTGGCACGCCGAGATGATGCGCACCGCCACCCATCCGGTGGACCCCATGATGACCGTCCTGCGGGAGGGCGGGCCCTTCCACACTCGCGGGAAGCTCCCCGCCTACCTCAAGCGCCTCGAAGCCACCGGGCGCGGCCACTGGGCCGAATGGCTGCGCCGGAAGCACCCTCAGGAATGCTGAATCTCCCCTCACCCGACGAGATCCGCGCGCTGCCTCCCGACGGCGGGCCGGAGTTCAACCGGCTGATCTTCTCCGCCAGCCCCTATCTGCTCCAGCACGCCCGCAATCCGGTGGACTGGCACCCCTGGGGCGAGGAGGCGCTGGATCGGGCCCGCGCGGAGGACAAGCCGGTGTTCCTCTCCGTCGGCTACGCCGCCTGCCACTGGTGCCACGTCATGGAACACGAGTCGTTCGAGAACCCGGATGTCGCCGAGGTGCTGAACCGTCATTTCGTGCCCATCAAGGTCGACCGCGAGGCCCGGCCCGATCTCGACGAGATCTACATGCTGCCCACCCAGATGACCACCGGCCACGGCGGCTGGCCCAACTCGGTCTGGCTCACCCCGGATGGCCGGCCCTGGTTCGCGGGCACCTACTTCCCGCCCGAGGACCGGCCGGGTCGGATTGGATTCAAGACGCTCTTGCTCCGCCTGGCCGAGCTGTGGCGGACCCAGCGTCCCAAGGTCGAGGCTCAGGCCGACCACCTCGCGGGCCTCATCCGCGACGCCCTGGCCGGCGACCCCGCCGTCGGCGCCGACGCGCCCTGGCCCGACGCCCGCGAGCTCCTTGGCCAGACGGTCCGCGGACTCGGGTCGCGGTTCGATTCCACCCACGGGGGCTTCAACGACGCGCCCAAGTTCCCCCCGCACCAGGCGCTGGAACTGCTCCTCCGCCCCGAGGCCGTCCAGACCTTGGACGATTCCGTCCAGGCCTTGGACATGGCCGTCCAGACCTTGGACGCCATGTTGCGCGGCGGCGTGCACGATCAGGTCGGTGGCGGCTTTCACCGCTATGCCACCGACCGGGCCTGGTTTCTGCCGCATTTCGAGAAGATGCTCTACGATCAGGCCCAGCTCGCCCGGGCCTATGCGCTGGGATTCGAGCACGCCGGCCGGGAGGCCTTCCGGCGGGTGGCCTTGCGGACCTGCGACTTCGTCCTCCGCGGTCTGACTTCCCCCGAGGGCGGATTCCTGGCCTCGCTCGATGCGGACAGCGAGGCGGGGGAAGGCGCCTACTATCAATGGACCACCGCGGAGCTTGGCGAGGCGCTGGGCCCGGCGACGGGGGAGGCCATGGCCAGGCTGTTCGGGGCCACCGACGAAGGCAACGCCTGGGACGAGGCCACCCGCCGCCCCACCGGCGCCAACATCCTTCATCTCCGGCGGTCCTGGCCCGAAGCGCTGGCCGAGGCCGGACTCACGGAAGCCGAGGCCGACGCCGCCCTGGCCCGCCTGCTCGAGGTGCGGGCGGCCCGCCCGGCCCCGGGGCTCGACGACAAGGTGATCGCGGCCTGGAACGGGCTCATGATCTCGGCCCTGGTCGCGGCGGCTCGGATCGCGGAAGCCCCCCGCTACCTCGAGACCGCCCGCAGAGCGGCGACCTTTGTGCGGACCCATCTGTGGAGAGACGGGCGTCTGGCCCGGGTGTGGCGGGGCGGACGGACCGACGCCGACGGCACGCTGGATGACTACGCGGCCATGGCCCTGGGGCTGCTCGATCTGCATGCGGCGGACGGCGATCCGGAGCACCTCGCCTGGGCGGTAGAACTCGCCGAGGCCATGGAAGCTGGATTCGCCGCTCCGGGCCGGGGAGGCTACACCCGGGCCGCGAAGGACCGCTCGGACCTGCTCGCCTCGTCCCGCGACGTGTACGACAACGCCGAGCCCTCAGGCAACGGCCTGGCCGCCCGGATGCTGGTCCGGCTGGCTTCGGCGACCGGAGAGGCCCGGTGGGCCGAGGCGGCCCGTCGGTGCATCGTCAGCTTCCGCCCGGCCGTGGAGCGCGCCCCGTCCGCCGCCGGCTCGATGATCCTGGCCGCCCTGGAGTTCGAAGCGACGGGCCTGCCCACCGCCGCCCCCGATGCCGGCCCCGACATCCGGCTGGAGGTGGAGGCATCCGCGGCTGCGGGTGAATCGGAATGGACCTGCGTCCTGGTCCTGCATCTTCCCGAAGGCTGGCATGCGGCCTCGCAGGATCCCGGCCCGTCCTGGGCTCAGGCCGCCCGGTTGCGGGTCGACGGTGGCGAACTGACAAAGGTGGAGTGGCCCGATCCGGTGGAAACGGATGCCGCCGGGGAGCCCCTTCGCGTGCTGGGGCCCGGGGCGCGGATCCGGGTGGCCATCCGCCGTCCGGATGCGACCATCCCCTGCCGATGCTATCTCGACATCCAGCCCTGCGACGCGACCCGCTGCCTCGCCCCCCGGTCCCTGACCGCCAAACTCCCCTGATTCCCCGCCATCTCCCCGTCTTCCCCCGGGCACCCTCGGACACGTAATCTCACGATCGTACGTCCACGTGTCCGGCCAGCTCCGGACACGTAATCTCACGATCGTGCGTTTACGTGTCCTACCCCACAAAGCCCCCCTCCCCCGCAAGGGACAGGCCCCCGCTCGATAGGGACAGACCTTTCCCAATGGGGACAGGCCCTGCCGATGCCAATGGGGACAGGTTCCGGCCGGTAGGGACAGGTCCCACTCGGACCGGTAGGGACAGACCCCAACCGATAGGGACAGGCCCTTGTTGATATGACGTTTCGTCATTTGTCCTAGATCCGGCAGTTGGCCAGCGATGGTAAACGTAAACGACTTCTGAGAAGACTCTTGCGAAGGCAAACGACTGCACCCAATGGATGATGCCCGGAAGAGCGCCCTTGGCAGGCAAGACGCGCCTGCTGCGACCCCTCCGGGGTCGGACGTTTAGGGGAACGCGTTCCGGGGGTGTCGTGCTGCTCGACCCCCGGCTAATCGCTTCGACCCCTCCGGGGTCGCATAGGTCCCAGCCACCCCGGCCTGTCCGCCGCAGCCCGAAGGGCGAAGGCGGAAGCGGTGCCGGCCATTAGCCGGGGGTAAGCGGAGCGACACCCCCGGATCCCGCGCCCCAGGATGGGACCGACCCCGGAGGGGTCGCAGCAGGTCTGGTCTGTGGCAACTTCCGGATCCAGGCTGGTGGGTGCGAACTCGGGTTCAGGCCAGGATGCCCTTCCGGGCCAGTTCCCGCACCACGGGCTCGGGCGCGGGCTCGCCTCGGCTGACCGCGTCCAGGGCCGCCCGGGCCTCGGCGTTGAGGAGGTGGACCTCGCCGGATCCGGTGTCGTAGAGCAGCCTCCCCTGCCCCACATCGGCGGAGGGCCAGTCGGGCGCCGTCCAGGCATGCCCGCGCCGGAATCGCCAGCGCGTGGACAGGGCGCGGCCAGACCCGGAGATAAGGATGGGGAGGAGTCCGGAAGGCAGGTTGAGGGCCGAACCGCGCAGAAGCATGGCTTCGATGTGGGTGCGGGCAAGGTGCATCCCGATCCGGCGGCCGAGGGTGCCGGCGTCGGGCCAGGCGAGCCGGCGCTCCGCCCAGAATCCCACCATTCGCGCCCTGGACCGGAAGCCAGACAGGGGCGCGGTTCCGAAGCAGGTGGTCGCGAGACGAAGCGCCTCATGGATCCATGCCTCGTATCCCCATTGCCGGACACGATCTGCGGCAACGGCTTCCTCCTCAGGCGTCAGCGCCTGACGAAGCCGTGACGTCTCCAGAAGGTCCCGAAGGAAGGGCGCGTCCACGGGATTGGTGATGGCATGGAGCGCGTGGTGGAGACAGGCGTCGAGCGGGGACAGCACCTGCACCGGGGGCAGTCCGGGGAATTCCCGCTCGATCGACCGGTCCCACACGCCATTAAGAGCCTGGGCCGGCAGGCCGGGGGTCACAAGGTTGGTGTGGATCTCGACGGCGAGGAGCCTGCGCTCGCTCCGCAACGGGGCGAGATGGTGATGCCCCTGGAAGCCGGACCCGGGGAGGTAGCCGAGGGAGTCGAGGGCCCTGGCGGCACGTGCCGCTTCGTCGGCGTCCCGCACCAGAATGTCCACATCGCCCATGGGCCGATCGGCAAAGGTCTCGTAGAGGGAACCGAACAGCCCGGCCCCCTTGAGCACGATGAATTCCACGCTGTCTCTTCCCAGCGCGTCGAGGATCCGGCGGGCCTCGCGGGCGCGGACCATGCTGTCGAGCAGAACCGCGTAGTGGATCGAGGCCAGCTCACGGCGAACGGCGACGGGCCATGAGGACCGCAGGTCCGGCGAGGCGACCTGGACCAGCCAGGCGGCCAGATGATTCCGCGCGACCAGATCGAACCAGGCCTGCCACGCGGTCGGTTCGAGAGCGGGCCGGCCACCCGGAATCCGCGTGCCGGCCGCTTCGGCGAGGTCGGAGGTCAGGCGGGTCAGGGCGGGGTTCATGCCGGCTCCAGACTGCGGAGGAGGTCCAACGCCGCCTCGGTCGACGGGTAGGAGAGCAGGACCGGACGAAGGGCGGTCAGCCGCCGCACCACCGACAGCAGTCGGCGGTCCACGCCGACCCCTCCAAACGCCTGCTGGAGGAGGCTCAGGGCAGCGATCTCCGGCTCCAACGGCACGGCCCGGGGGGTGTTGTCCGCCAGGTAGTGGGGGAACACCAGCCGCGCCGAACTGGGGTCCAGCGCGATCGGCCCGTGCAGAGGCCGGGGAGGAAGCAGGTAGCGGACCGGCCCCCGGAACGGGTCCTGGCGAGTGGGAGCGTCGGGGAAGAGGGCGAACGATCCTTCCTTCAGGGTCACGGCCTTGGGGAATCCCATGAGACTGGGTTCGTCGTAGTGGAGGAAGAGCAGGTCGTCGCCCAGGTACTCCGCGCCGGCCAGGCCCAGGGCCAGGGATAGCGTGGACTTGCCGGACCGGCGCTCGGCCGGAAGGATGAGCACCTGCCCGTCCCACCGCACGGCCGCCGCATGGAGAATGGCCCAGTCGCGGGTCCGGGATCCCGAGAGGTGGGAGAAAGAGGCCTCGACCAGGGGAACGAGGTCCGGGCCGGGTGGCGTGCCCACGGGAACGCCATCCACGGTGACCCTGATCTGGTCACCGCAGGCGATCGCGTCCAGGACCACGGGTCCCGCATCGGGGTTCGGTTCGACGGTGCGGAGGCCTGACCCGACCTCCAATGCCGGACCGGCCAGAGGGGAACCATGAGGAACCCAGGCCACGACCTCCGGACCGAGCAGGAAGTGGGTGCCGGAGTTCAATAGGAAACCTTGGTGCCACCGTCTGTCGGGTCCGCGGCATGTCCCGCGGACGGCCGGTATGCGGAACAGGTGTCGGCCGGAGGGCGTACCGGCATGGCCACCAGACCGAACGGGTGCCGCTCGCTAGGGGGGATCGTCGGGAGAACCGAGCACGGATCCCTGCGCCCGGGCCTCGTGGGCGGTCAGGGTCATGACCAAGGGGAGGGACGCGGCGACAAGGCCGAGCTTGAGCATGGACCGACGGGTGGTGTCCCGGCGGACGATGGTGACGTCCCGGCTGGACTCGTTCGATTCCGGCTTGGAAAGGGTCGGATGGTCCATAGTCATTCCCTGGGTTCTCCTCGCATTGACGTGACTATCCCACAGGCGTCGCTGGATGACAAGGGGTTTTTTCACCTGCTTTCTCGGGTCCGGACAAGGCCAGATCAAGTTCGTCGAGCACCGGCCCGAGGTCGGGCTCGCTGCCCACGGAGAGCCGGATGAGATTGCGGGGCAGGCGGATGGCGTCGAGGAAGGCGTCGTCGCGGGTGTAGTAGGTGAGGATGACGTAGGGGCAGATCAGGGTCTGGTCGGACCCTAGGCTGGGGGCCTTGGCGATGCGGCGGAACGGGAAGTCGTAGATACGCCGGACCTCGTCCAGCCCGGGCGTGGCGGGCACGAAGCTCACCACGCTGCCGGGGCCAGTCAGGTGGTCGGGTAACTCGGAAGGCGGCGCGAAAACGCGCGCCACTTCGGGCCGGCCTCGCAGCCATTCGGCCATGATCCGGCCATTGTGGTTAAATCGCTCCATGCGTTCCGGGAAGCTGTCCAGGCAGGCGTCGAGCACGGCCGCCTCCTCGGCGGCCATCCGATTCCCCCACCAGGCCTGCCGCCGGGCCAGGTCGGCGGCGAGGTCGGCACGGCGGGTGATGGTCGCCCCGCCGCCGTGGTGGTTGCCGCCGCACAGGTACTTGGTGGTGCTGTGGATGACGAGGTCGGCGCCCCAGTCGAGCGGGCGGCAGTTGGCGGGCGAGGCCATGGTGCTGTCCACCACCACGGGCACGCCGTGCTCCCGGGCCACCCGGGCGAGCCGGGGCAGGTCGGGCACCTCGTTGAGGGGGTTGGTGATGGTCTCCAGGAACAGGAAGGCGGGCCGGTCGGCCAGAGCGGCCAGGGTCTCCTCCACCTGGTCGGCCCGGAAGAACCGGGTCCGGAAAGGACCGTCCGGCCACACGCTCTCGGCGAGCAGGATATGGGTGTCGGTGTAGAGGTGCCCGGACACCACCACCTGGGCGCCCCGCTCCTGACGCACCAGCGCGAACGCCTCGGCGAGGGCGTTCATGCCGGACGGATACAGGAACGCCTCCCCTCCCCCTTCGAGCTCGGCCAGCCGTCGCACCAGCCGGTCCCGCACGGCGCCATCGGGCGCCGCCGCCCCGGTTCGAATCCGATGCGCCGTCCGGGCCGAGACCACCGGCCCCCGGCGCCGGATGCGGTCGCGGTACTCATCGGCCCAGCGGTCGCGGCGGGTGGCCACCACGCCCATGCCCTGCCAGTCCAGCGCCACCAGGGCGGCGTCACGCACCCACGCGGGGACCTCCGTCCCGTCCCAAGCTCCGCCCC
>PXDE01000415.1 GCA_003566475.1 PVC group bacterium
AGGGACTCGTCCATGATCCGGACGGCTCTGGCGCAGGGCTGGTCTACACGAGGTTCCGGTTCCGGCATCCCACGCTGGGGAGGTGGGTGACAAGGGATCCATTGGGGTATGTGGATGGGATGAGCCCATTCGTGTTGTTGGGCGGGGCCCCAGCGTCTCTGTTAGACGCGTGGGGCTTAATCTCACTTGGATTGGCAGTTCGGAGTTTGCATCTGGCGCGTGATATCGCAAGATCACAACGCGTTCGTTCCCTAGCTCGACGCATTGTAGACCGCGCTTGTGATGCTGTCGTTGGGGAATATGAGCTTCCAGACATCTCTATGCCGGCTTCAGCCAGATCCATTATTGATCCAACCAGCAAGACGACCTTTTCATGCACGGCAGGGATGGAACTTAGTTGGGGCCATGAGGATGAGACATCCTGTAGAACCTCACCAGGCGATGACTATAGTGTTTTGGACAGCGAGGTTTCGTTTACGCGACAATCGATCAGGGTCATAACGGGGACAGAATCAAGCAGGGTCGAGACTGTGCATGCCCTGACACTCCATGATCCATGGAGCCTGACAGCATCAGTACTTGAGCTCGAGATTTCTTACCAGGGTGAACATACGTCTCTCAGGTGGGTTGGGTGCTGCAGGCGGTGCCTACACGTGTCCACAAATGTTAAATGCACATACAAGCATGAAGAGCATTTTGCGTCGCTGAAGGGATTGGCCGTTGGGGCGCTTGCAGGTACTGCAATTATACTTCTGAAGCCGAAGATACTTGCTGCAGGAGCAGTCGCGGCCGCCAAAGGAGCTGCTGTTTTGAAGGCGCTGAAAATCCTAAGGGAACTAGGTCTAGTAAAAGCATGAAGGGGATGGCCTGCGAAATGGAAATGTGGAAAAGGAGGGAACTCGTCTTCGGATTCTACTGGTACAGAAGGCGTTGTAACCTTTGGCAGTGCCTGTCGTAGGAATGCACTTGCTGGGGGATCTCTGATGGTGGATGCAAGCCATTTCGACATGGGGTCTGTTAACAGCATGGTCGTGTTTACAAGCGACCCGGCCCGACGGCTCCGGGCCGCTTTGTGGCTGAAGGCGAGGTCGCCGATCATGATGCTCTACGCCACGATCTGGCTGGCCTGCGTACTCATTCTGGCGGCGGCCCACCTGCTCGAATGGATCGTCTACGAGCCCTGGTTCCTCATGTATCCCCTGTTTCTGGTCGGCTGGATCGCGCTGATCCTCCCATGGGGCATGGTGGCCCTCGTCTTCCGCCCCGATCCCGAGCACGGCCGGAGCGCTGGCCACGCTGCGATCCAGGCCCATGACCGCGGCCTCCTGGTCAGGGTGGGCGGGGGGACGGTGGCTGTTCCGTGGTCGGAGGTCCATTGCGTGGTGTTCACTCCCTTCGGCGGGCTTGTCGGGGTGCGCTGGCCGTGGTCCGTTTTCCTGATCCATTGCACTCCACGCCAGCCGGAGACCGCGCAGATCGCGGCCTTCTTCGAGGAGCGCGGGGTCGAAACCATGACGGGGTGGAGGAAGCGAAGGCGATGGACTGGAGGCGTCGGGGACAGAAGGGATGGGTCCGAGTCGGTCGCGGGCACCGTTTCGTCTCCGAACCCCGTATTCCGCGCCCATGAACAGGGACCGGGTCCTCCTCCGTTGCCACCTGCGGGGGACTCCCGCCAGAGCCAAGGCCGTTCCCGGGCCAGTTCCTGCGGCTGCCTGGCCCTACTTGGCCTTGCCGTGCTTCCGATGGTGCTCTATGGGACGTACTTCCTTTGGCTGACCGGGGCCCTTCGCCGGTCAGAAGCCTATGAGGCCGCCATGGCTCGGGCGTCGGAGAATGCGGACGTGGTGGCGAGCCTGGGAACGCCGATCCGGGCGGGACGCCTCCACATGGAGGGCAGGATCGTAAGGCAGCGCTATATCCGGGGTGGTAGCGCAAGGCAGGAGGACGGCTCAACAGAAATAAGGATCCCCGTGTCCGGCCCGGAGGGAAAAGGAACGTTTTACGTCGAGGCCACCCTCTCGGAGGGTGAATGGTCCCTGATCCGTCTGGAGTTCGAACCCCAGGATGTCGGCGAACGGATCGATCTCCTTGAGGGCGCCACGCCCGACCCGGCCCTGCCGGAGGAGGATGAGAGCCACTAGGGACAGACCCTTTCCGCCAGGCGGCGGCCTGGAGACGTAGGTCCGGATGTCCTCCGACGGATATGCGGGGCGAAGGGGACAGGCCCTCCCGAGCCCATCCATCGCGCTGGGGCGTTAGGGACAGGCCCTCCCCGCGTCGCGCTCATCCGGGAGGGCGAATCCTCCTGGTGAGCCGCGTGCGAGAGGAAGGGCATGCTGGGATCCTGATTTGTGCGAAGAGAAGGCGAACGGGGTCGGACCACGTTTAGGCGATGAAGGGACGTGCTTTAGGCTAATCCAGAGGGGCTGTAGAGTGCTATGGGTCGATTTTCGGGGCCGAAAATAGGCCCTTGAGGGGAGGAGGCCGGATTGGAACCAGAATCGGACCACAGACAGCCTGGAGGACCGAACTCCGCGGCTCGACTCCTAGGGACAGGTCTCCCCCCTGGGATACGGGGTCGGACCATCGTAAGTATCTGACATACAGAGAGGTGGCTAAATTTTTCCTTGCGTAGGAGGCTTAGCCGGGCCATTCTTCCCTCCGGAAGCGGTCTTTAACGGATCCGGATTCCTGACATGGTGCTACGAGAGACGTCGGCTTCCCACAAGGCCCATTCCGAGGCCGAAATGGGCATTCTAAGAGTCTCGAACCCTCGATTCTGGAGGCTACCATGCTGATTACGTACAGCTTGCACTG
Source organism: PVC group bacterium (assembly GCA_003566475.1). Taxonomy (GTDB): domain Bacteria; phylum Verrucomicrobiota; class Kiritimatiellia; order SS1-B-03-39; family PXDE01; genus PXDE01. The sequence goes on from PXDE01000415.1 coordinate 2,818, forward strand.
GTCCGACCCCGTGTTCACCAGAAAGGATTTGACCTTTAACCGGGTAATCAGCTGAGGGGCTATGTCCAGATATTCTTCGCTGTGGATCGGTTGCGCTTTGCTCGTGCTGGGTAGATGCGCGGGAATTCTCGTTTTGGCTGGCGATGAGGGCCTGGCCACGGAACATCTTCCCATCGGGCCAGAGGGAAGGTGGGTCCAGCTCGGCGAACTTGACTTGGACCAGTTGGATTGGGCGACTGGAGGGCACGGTGGTCGTCCCGTAATGTTCGATATTGTCCAAAATGCCGATGAGATGACCGTCCTATCTCTGCTCCTACAGGGTCGCCCCTTCCATCATCATGACGCCACGCGAAGGTCGCTGATGCATGTTGCTGCGTCTGAGGGGTACTGCCGGATCCTGGACTTCCTGCTCGAAAGGGGGGGTAAGATCGACGATCGAGATGCGATCGGGAGGACGCCCCTACACCATGCAAGTGGCTCTGGGGAACTTGGGGCCATCGCTTACCTGGCTGCGCGCGGTGCTGACATCGACTCGGCCGACGAAGAAGGCATGACCGCGCTCATGGTCGCCTGCTTCACTGGAGCTGCCTCAGAAGCAACCGTGCGGCTGCTGCTTCGTCTTGGCGCCAATGCTGACTTAAGGGACGCGGCGGGTTTCCGGGCTGTGGACCTCGCTGCTCGGATTGAGAACGACGGTGTCGCTGACCTTCTCAGAGCGGCTGAGGACCGGGGGGAAAGGGGTCAGTCCGAAAGCGCCGATGAAAACCGGAGGAACCTAGAGGAGGGGCGCGGGGTCGGACCACGTTTA
>PXDE01000119.1 GCA_003566475.1 PVC group bacterium
GACGCCTGGGAGGGCAATCGCTGCCTGCAGTGGTTCCTGCGTCACCACCGCGCCCACGACGCGCATGTGGGATCGCTCCGGGCCTGGCTGGCCGGTGCAACCCCGGAGTTCGGCGATCCGGAGGGGTTCTGGCTCCGGGTGGTCCGCCGCTACCCGTACATCCGGGCCTACGCCAGCCGCGACGGAGAGATCTGGACCGACGTCACCCGCCACCACACCGCGCTGTTGGCCCAGGAGGTGTGGGTGGGGCTCATCGCCACCGCAGGCGGGGACGGGCGCGGCCCCATGGAGGTGGCCTACGACCAGATCTCGTTCCAGGTCGACCCCGCCCCGGAAGACGGCGACCGTCCCGAGATGTTCGAGGATTTCAAGCCGAACGTGACCTCGCACATGCACGTGGTCAAGATGGAGAGCGCCCGCGGGGATGAGATCAATCCGTTCGTCGTCATTCCCGACGGCATGGACCCGTCGGCCATCCGGGCCATCTACTACACGCCCGGCAACAAGGAGGCGGTCCTCTATCCCAATCTGGCCATGCCGTTCGAGAACGGGCCGGGCCGCCTGCGCCGGCCCGAGGGCATGCCGGACTGGGAGGGAGTGTGGACGTTCGAGTCCGAGCCCATGTACCGGGGGTTCGAGCCGCATGGGGTGGTCCGTCTGGGCGGGATTTTCGGATTGGACGAGCTGGAGGAGGTCCTCGTCCGCCTGGCCGAGGCCACCGGGATCCCCCATCTCGCGAACCTTCCCATCCTGCCCATTGGGCAGTCGGCCACCGGGGGCGCCGCGTCCCGTACGGCGGCCACCTACCCGTCCCGCACGGTGGCCGTGGTGCCGACCCTCATCGGACCGGCCGGGGTGCGCGACGAGGATCCCGAGGTGATGGCCATCCCCCGAATGATCATCATCGGATCCCGTGACGGCCCTCACCTGAGCGAAAGCATCCGCGCGGCCCCCGTATTCCGCGGCCGGAACGCCCTCGTCGGGATCGCCCCCATGTGGACCGTGCACCACCGCGTCCACACCGCGCAGTCCCTGGCCTGGCCCTTCTTCGTGGACATGCTGGCCGCCCGGCTTCCCGCCGACGCCACCTTCGACGCCCCGCCCGAGCTCACCCCGCTGGCCGAGGCGGACGGATGGCTGGGGCTGATCGACACCTGGGAGAGCAACTTCCCCCAGGCAGTGCCCTTCCGGGACTACGACGGGGATCCCGGCCGCACGGTGTGGCTGCCCAACGAGCACATTGCCCGGGTGTGGCAGGCCTTCTGTTCGAACCACCCTCGAACCGTCATTCAGTTCCCGCGGTTCGACGGCCATGGCGGGTTCGCCCAGGCCGGCCCGGCCCGGCTGGACTGGCGGGTGTCCACCCTCGCCGCCGGGGAGCCGATCGAGCTCATGGCCAGCGGCCCCGACGCCGCCGACGTGCAGGTGGAGTATTACGCCGGTCTCCGTCGGCTGGAGGTGCTCCGGACCCATGAGGGCAATCCCTTCCGGGTGACCCTGGAGGGGCTCCCGGAGGGCATGCATGCCCTCTACGCCATCACCACCTGGGACGGAAACCGCGAGATCTCCCGCCCCGTCACGGTCATGGTCAATCGCCGGGAGTGAACACGAAGCGGCCGCCGGTTGTCTCACCGGACGCAATTGGTGAGTACACCAACCGGAGGTTGAACATGCGTAGACATGGTGTCGTGGCCCTGGGCCTGATGGCCCTGATCGCGTTGGGGTCCGGAGGCGCCGTTCCGGCGCGGGCCCAGGAGCCGGAGGTACTGGAGACGGTCGCGTTTCTCGGAGTGGCCACCACTCCGGTGGATGCCATGCTGGCCCGGCATCTGCGGCTGCCCCGCGGGGTGGGGCTGGTGGTGCGGCAGGTCGAACCCGGCAGCCCCGCCGACGGGCTGATCTACGTGGACGACGTGCTGCACAAGCTGGGCGACCAGCTTCTGGTCAATCCCGAGCAGCTTTCCGTGCTGGTCCGCATGCGGGATCCCGGCGACAAGGTCGAACTCACCCTGGTCCGGGACGGGGATCCGGTCGAGGTGACGGCGGTGCTGGGAGAGCGTGAGCTTCCCCCCGTGGCGGTGGGCCGCCGCGAGGGCGGCTGGATGCAGCAGCTTCCGCCGGGCATCCAGCGTCGCCTGCAGGCCGAGGATGGCGATCTGCTGGAGCGCCTGTTCCAGGGCGACTGGGAGGACCGGCTGCGCCGGCTGATGGAGGACCGGAGAACGGCCATGCCCGACGCCCCCTGGGGGCGGTCCACCACCCGCCGCGTTCAGGTGCAGTCCGACCGCGAGGGGGGGCGGGTGACCTCCGACGACGACGAGCACCGGATCGTGCTCCGACGCCGGGGCGACGAGGAGACCGTCCAGATCCGGGACCGGGCGGGCGAGGTGCTGCATGACGGCCCGCTGACCGACGAGGCGATGGAGGACCTCGCTCCCGAGGTGCGCGAGAAGGTCGAGAGCCTGCGCGGCATGCTCCCCGGCCCCGACGCCGGCCTGCCCCCGGTGCCCCGGGGCCGCCGGGGCGTCCTGTAGCCGCGCGGAACCCAATCCTTGTTGGGAACCATAAACGGAACCGCGAATGGACCCTACTTCGCACAGCCGCTTCGTAGGGCAAGCTGCGAATGAACGCGAATGAACGCGAATCGGGATAGGGTGGAGCTACCGTCTGGGCCCTGCCGGTCCACCTTCACGGAACGGTGAGCGCCTTCCGGCCCACTCCGGTAATCTGGAATTCGAGTCCATCCCTTCCTCCGCTGGGGTGCCCGAGGGGCAGGGTGGGTTGGGCGTCCATTCGCGGCTCGCCTTCTGACCTGCGGTCAGGGCGGGGTCGGTGACGCGGGCCGGTAGTGGCCGGGGGGCTCCATCACCGGCGGCGGTGCCTCGCCGGGTTCGAGCGGGAAGTCGAAGACCGGTTTGAGGTCGATGGTCAGCCCCTCGAAGCTCGGGCTGGCCAGCGAACCGTTCTGGTCGTAGGCGGCCGCGCGGCGGTAGGTGTTGCCGTCGAGCACGAACACCTCCACCGACTGGGGAAACGGGGTCACCAGCCAAACCTCGCGCACCCCGGCCCGGGCGTAGAGATCCATCTTCAGCACCCGGTCGCGCTGGCCCGTCGAGGGCGAAAGGATCTCGATCACCAGCGCGGGCGGCCCCTCGATGTGGGTGGGTCGGATCTGGTTGGGGTCGCACACCACGAGGATGTCGGGCTGCACGACATCCCGGTCCGAGAGCCTGACGTCGGTGGGGGCGGAGAGCACCTGACAGGGACGGGCTTTGAACTGGCTGCCGATCTGGAGAAACAGCTCGGCATGGATCTTCTGATGCCGCGTGCTTGGCGCCGGCGACATGGCGAACGCCTCGCCGTCAATGATCTCCCACCGCCGGTCGTCGTCCCACGACCGGTAGTCGTCCCATGTGTAGGGGAGATGGCGGGCGGCGGCTCCTTCGGACATGGGGGAAGGCTACGGCGAGGCGGGTGATGGGTCAAGACAGGGGCTCAGCCCCAAATCCGCACGTAAGCGCGCTCTGACCGGCGCTTTCGATCCAAGTTCCCCACCAAACTCGGCCGTATGGGCCTTCCAGGTCCGAATCTCGTCGTCGATGGATTCTATTGGACTGAACC
>PXDE01000062.1 GCA_003566475.1 PVC group bacterium
CGCTCAACGGCTGGAGCAGTTCGGGGCAGAACGATGCCTTCCAGGGGCGCAACGAGAGTCCTGGCTGGACCGACGGGAACGTGGAGAACGACCGTCATTTCATGGGCAACAACAGTACCGGATCATTGGTCCTGACCGGCCTGGACCCCAGCCTGACCTACCGGATCGAGCTGGTTTCCTCCTCCACGTCCACGACCGGAGCCGAGAACATCAACCTGGCGGGCGACCCTCCGGGCTACCTGCGAATTCAGGATCCGGACGGGGTTGTGGACGCATTCAACGCGTTCGATGGCTCCCTTCTCACCGGCAACAACCCGGGTGCAAGCATCTCGGATCCGGAAACCTGGGCTGCATGGAGCACCGCCTACTATGGGAATGACTTCCCAGACTCGAGTACGAGCGAGTTCGGCGTGGAAGGCTGGATTCTCTGGGACGGGCTTATTCCGGACGCCCTCAACTCCATCACCATCGAGTTCCAGACCCTTGGGGGCAATTCCCGGGCATCCATCAACGCGATGCGGATCGAAGGCATAGCCGAGCCACTGGATGTCATCCCCGAACCGGGAAGCGCGGTGCTGCTGGGCTTGAGCAGTCTGCTGGTGGTCCTGGCTCGGCGTCGGCGGCGCCGCTAGACCCTCTGCCCGCGCGGGGTGGTGTCCTCCGGGGGCATGCGCCGCGGGCCGACCGCTTCATCGATCCGATAGAGCGCCGGATCCAGCCCGACCACCGACCGGCCCGCGAATCCGGCGCGGACGGGAATGCCTTCTGTTGCACGACATCGCCTTGGCTTCCGGCGGACGATAGGGGTAGGGACGGCGCGTTGACCGCGCCGCCCCTCCCTCCGAACCGTGCGTGCGGATCTCCCGCACACGGCTCTCCGGTCAGCATGTGGCTCCTCCACGGAGACTGGCGATTTCCGAGGTCCGGGCCTGTTCCAGACTGAACAGCCCGAGCCCGGTGAAGAATGCGTTGGGCCACCGGTGGTGATCCTGGCCCCGGCCCCGCCCACGGCCTCCCCGACGCTTCCGCAGGATCGAACGCAGCCTGCCCCTGACCCACTGGTCCACACCCCGGAGGGCATGGCCCTCCGCGTGCTTGAAGTACCCGTAGAAGCCCCGGAGGACCGGGTTGAGCTTCCGGACCAGGGCGTCGAGACTGTGCCCGTTCGCCCGCTTCGTCGCCGGCTTGAGCCGCGCGCGCAGCTTCCGTGCGCTTTTCGGACGGATGAGGCGGCGCAGCGCGCCGCCCTTGCCCCGCCAGAACCGGTAGCCCAGGAAGTCGAAGTGTGAACGGGCCTGCGCCATGTCCACCACCTGCGTCTTCTCCGGGTGCAGTTCCAGCCCGGCCTCCGCCATCCAGCCCCGGATCCGGACCAGCGCACGCTCCGCCGAGGCCCGGTCAGGGCACAGCACCACCATGTCGTCGGCGTACCGCACCATGTCGAACCCCGCCTCGCGCATGAGCCAGTCCAGCGGGTCGAGGTAGATGTTGGCCAGCAGCGGGCTGATGGCTCCGCCCTGCGGCGTGCCCTCCTCCGGCTCCACGGCCTCCGTCCCCTCCAGAACCCCCGCCTTCAGGAACCCCTCGATCACCCCCAGCACCTTCCCGTCGGCGACGCGCCTCCTCACGAGGCCCATCAGACGGTCGTGCGGGATGGCGTCGAAGTAGCCCCGGATGTCGATGTCCACGACGTGCGTCCGCCCCGCTTTCAGCAGGGCCTCCACGCGCCGCAGCGCATCGCGGCAGCTCCGTCCGGGCCGGAATCCGTAGCTGTCGGGCGCGAACTCCCGCTCGAAGATGGGTTCGATCACCATCCGCACAGCGGTCTGCGCCACCCGGTCGGTCACCGTGGGTATCCCCAGGGGTCGCTTCTCCGGGCTTCCCGGCTTCGGGATCCAGGCCCTCCGCACTGGCCGGGGACGGTAGGCGCCCGTCCGGAGGAGTCCCCGCAGCCGTTCCAGCCGCGCCGGGCATTCCCGTCCGAACCGCTCCACCGTGATGCCATCCGCGCCGGGGCTGCCCCCGTTGGACCGCACCTTCTCCCAGGCCAGGGCAAGTGTCCGTTCCGCGCCCACCTTGTCGATGAGGCTGAACCACTTGCCTCCCTTGACCCCCTCGTCGAGGGCCGCCAGCATCCTCTCCGTCCAGACCCCGCGTTCGGCCCCGTGGCGTCGCCACGGATCCTCTCCCCCTTGTCTATCCGTCGCCGGAACTGACGGGGGTTGCTCTTCGCGGACCCTCTCCGGAGAGACGTATGCCTTCCTGCCGCCCTTCGCTCCACCGGCGTTACCCGGCTTCTCCGCTACTATGGCGGCTCTGACTCCTGCCGGGGGCCTCGCGGCCGTCTGTCCCGGCAGGTCTCCCGCGTTCACGTCGCGACCCCTTCCAGACCTACTGCCACCAACCACACATGCAGATGCCCCCGAAACCTCCGTGGCTCGCGCCTCCGGGACCGTCCCCGTGGGGGACGGGCTTCGCCAGTACCTAGCAGGCTCGCCATCGTGCATGCGCCGAATCGTGTTCATCTCTTGCGGTCGATCTGGTTCCTTCGGTTGCTCTCCACCCCGCCTCGCGGCGACGCAGTTACTTCAGGTTATCGCCCGGATCACGGCTCCGGACGCCCGGGGTCTCCCACCCCGGAAGGGTCACGCCGCTTCGCGGCGCACTAGGTCCGGCTTGTAGCCGGACTCCGGGCGCGTTTGTGTCCGGCTAATTTCCGGAGTAAGCCAAAGCGGCGTCGCCGGGGGCGCGGCAGCGCCAGCGGGGCGTGGGGACCATGGTACGTGCCGCAGGCCAGGTGCCGTTCGGGGGGGGCCATGCCGCCGCAGTCCATGGAGCTGGTCGCCTGACCGACTGGCCTCCGGTCATGGACTGCGGTGGCATGGGGCCATCAAGGCGCGGCGTCCACACCGATACCTTCCGGCTCACTAGGCCACCCCGCTTCCTCACCCCGCGCGACACCGCCTTGGCTCGCCCTTGACCAAGCGTCTGACCCCGCACCAGACCCGCGTTCCACGGCCCTGTGACACCAAAGGACGCCTTCTCCTACCAACCACCGCCTGCCAGCGGGATTTCCCCGACGTGGCACGGGGGCGCCTGCCCCCGTGCCCTGCCCCCAGAACGAGCCGTCGGGGCGAAGGAGCATCCCCGCCACCTGAGGGACCCCAGAGGCCCGGGGGGAGGCCCCCCCGGGCCACGTGGAGACCGCCAGGTACCTCGTCAATCGTACTTCGTCAGCTTGCCCTATGTAGCTCCGTTGCGGAGCGTAGTAGGGTCAATCTTCGGTTTCCGCGCATCCCACATCCCACGACTTGTCCGACGTAGCTTCCGATCGGAGTCGGATCCCACATCCCACAACTTGTCCGACGACGTGTCGCGCCGTAGCTCAGCGAAGGCGGAAGCTTCCGGGCGAAGTCGGATCGCACCCGCCGTCTCACCTTCATCCGCCTGAGCCCTGCGGCTCAGTGGCCCTCACTGACCTCCGACCACCGGCCCTTTAGCCCGAGTTTCGCACCCGACCCTCCGAAAACGCCGATTTCGGGGGGGCGGCATGTGAAAACCCCAGCAAAACGGGGGGTCGGGGCCCGGATTCCGGGTTTGTAGTGCCCATAAAACAG
>PXDE01000143.1 GCA_003566475.1 PVC group bacterium
GGGTGTCGGCGGTCCGCACATGGCTCACTCGGACGTGCTCGGCGGTGCGGTCGTCGACGGCGTCCACAAACACCACCCGCCGCGCCCGGGCCACGTCCTCGGCCAGCTCGGGCGTGGGCTGATGGCACTCGATCACCCGGACCCCGGGCCAGGCCCGGGCGGACACGGTGCGGGCCACCCGGATGCCGGCCGCGTCGTCGCCCCGGAGCGCATTGCCCCAGCCGATGACGAGGATCGAGTCGGATTCCTTCGGGCGGTCAGTCACGGACGGCCTCATCAAGCAGGTTCCCCCGGAGATCCCGAAGCTCCATGCGGATCGGCATCTGGCCGAAGGCGTGGGTCGAGCAGCTCAGGCACGGGTCGTAGCAGCGGATCACCGCTTCCACCCGGTTCAGCGCGCCTTCGGTGAAGCCCCCGTCGCGGACGAACGCCCGGGCGGCCTGGCCGATCCCCCGGTTCATGGCCAGATTGTTGTGGCCGGTGGCGATGATGAGATTGGCCCAGGTGATGAGCCCATGGTCGTCGATGCGGTAATGGTGCATCAGAATCCCCCGCGGCGCCTCCGACACCCCGACCCCCTCATGCCGGTTGGGTCCGGCGGCGGCCCGGACCTTCTCGCTGAGGATGTCCGGTTCCTCCAGAAGCTCCTGGATTCTCTCCAGGCCATACAGGATCTCGACCAGCCGCGCGTAGTGGTAGTGGAAGGAACTCAGCACCGCGCCCTCGCTGAGTTCGCGGAAGGCGTCCAGCTCTCGGTCGGCCCGGGGCGTCCCGCACCGGTCGGCGAGGTTCAGCCGGGCCAGCGGCCCCACCCGGTAGCAGCCGTCGGGATAGCCGCCCGGCTTGTAGTAGGGCGACTTCAGGTAGGAGTCCGGCTCCACCGCCTCGCCGATGAACTCGAGGTAGGTCGCCGGGTCGAGCCCGTCGGCGACGATCCGGCGGTCCGAGTCCACCACCCGGATCACGCCGTCGTAGTGCTCGAGCCCGCCGTCCGGAGTCACCAGGCCCAGGAACAGGCTGGGGAAGCAGGCGAAGGTCCGGATCTCCTCGGCGAAGGTGGCGAAGGTGGGCTTGAACCAGTCCAGGGTCCGCTGGGCGATGCGGATGCCTTCGGGGATCTCGGCCAGGATCCGGTCCCGGACCTCGGCGGAGAGGGGCTTGTTCACCCCGCCCGGCACCACCCAGTAGGGATGAATCCTCTGGCCGGCCATCCATTCGATGAGCTGCTGTCCGAACCGGCGAAGCCAGATGCCGTCCCGGGCCAGTTCCGGATGGGCGGCGGCCACGCCCAGGATGTTGCGGGCGGCCGGATCCGAATCCATGCCCAGCAGAAGATCCGGGGAGCTGAGGTGGAAGAAACTCAGGGCGTGCGACTGCACAAGCTGGCCCAGGTTCAGGACCCGCCGGAGCTTCGCGGCCACCGGCGGAACCTGGACCGCCAGCAGGGCGTCGCAGGCCTTGGCCGAGGCCATGAGGTGACTGACCGGACAGATCCCGCAGGTGCGGGCGGTGAGGGCGGGCATCTCGGAGAACGGCCGGCCCTCGGTGAATGTCTCGAAGCCCCGGAACTGGGTGACGTGGAACCGGGCGTCGGCCACCTCGCCGCCGCCATCGAGCGTGAGGGTGATACGGGCATGGCCCTCGATGCGGGTCACGGGATCGATGACAATGGTCTGCTTCGAGGTCATGGGCAGCTCCTCATCCAAACCGGGCCAGGTTGCTCAGATCGGGCATCCGCCCCTCCAATAGTTCGCTCACCGCCTTGAAGATGAGGTCGGCAGGAGGGGGGCAGCCGGGGATGAACACGTCCACAGTGACGATCTCGTGCACGGGACGGGCATGGGGAAGCAGGGGTGGGATGGCCTGGCTGGGGATGTGCTGGCCGTGGCTGGCGTTCTCGAGGTAGGCCCGGTCGAGCAGACTCCGCACGGGAAGCCGGTTGCGCATGGAAGGGACATTGCTGGTCACCGCGCAGTCGCCGAGGGCGACCAGGATGCGGGTGCGGGCCCGGACCTTTCGAATCTTGTGCAGATCCTCCTCGCTGCTCACCGCCCCTTCGACGAGCGTGACATCGACCTGTTCCGGGAACGCCTTGGCGTCGACCAGCGGGCTGTAGACCAGGTCGATCTTCTCCGCCACGGCCAGGATGCGCTCGTCCATGTCGAGAAACGACATGTGGCACCCCGAACACCCGTCCAACCATACGGTCGCGAGCCGAATCTTCTCCATCTCCATTTCCTCCGTTCCCGGAAGGTCGTCGTCGCCCCGGTCCAGGCCGAACGGCCGGGGCATCAGGATAGCAGACAGCCTCCATCGTAAATCGGGCGCAGCCGGAGACCAAGACAAAACGATATTTTCGATGTCGGACATCCGAGCATGGGCATCGCCCATCTGTTTACAGCAAGGCCCCCCCGATGTACGTTACCTGCGCCAGACGGAGCCATCGGGCCAACCACGGGTTCCATGGGAACTGGCGCCCTGCGGCCCCACCGGGAAGCTTCAGAATGTCACTTCCACCTTCAGTGGCGGCGTCCCTTCTGGACGGCAAGGTCTTCGAGGCCGAACTCACGGAGGTCGGCCACGCGACGGCCACCCCCAGCCGCCTGGTCTTTCGTGGAGGCACCTTGGTCGCCACGGCCTATCAGGATCGCGGCTTCGGGGAAGGGCCCTATACGGCGGTGCGAGCCCGGCCGGGCACCATCGGATTCACGAGTCGGGTCACGCAGGGCCAGCGGCCGGACGAATTCCACGAATGGTCCGGGGAGATCCGGGGACGACAGATTCTGGGGCGGATGGTGTGGACCCATGCCGACGGACATCAGATCGAGTACGCCTTCCAGGGGCGCCGCCGATCAGACTAGGGCGTGGCCCCCGGGTCGGGATCGTCGGGGCGATCCGCCGAAGCCGTGTCCCCAACGACCGCGTCCTCGGAGGACGGGTTCCCGGCGGTACGGAAGGGGACTTCGTGGGCCAGCCATCCCAGCAGCAGAATCGCGGCCGCGATGGCAGCCAGTCCCAATGCCCAGTTCCGTTGTCGCTCCACGTCAGCCTCCGGATCGGTCCCCCACCTCTTCCTGAGCTTTCACATTGCACAAAATGCGGGAACCGCGCAAGCCCGATTTTCCCGAAAATGGGCCAGTCTCGTTCACGGTTCGGGCGCGGGCACGCGGTCGGGGGGAGGAAACGCCTTTAGGAACGCCTGCAGTTCGGCCCGCGTCCGCAACGCCCCGCGCAGCAGGCGCATCCCCCCCAAGCCCCCGGGTCGCGGCTGACAGGCGACCGGCACCTCACGCACCCTCCGTCCCGTCCGGAGGGCGAAGGCGGTCAGGAGCACATTGGGGGCAAATCCGGATTCGGGCAATCGGGGGAAGGCGGCGGCGAAGGCATCCCGGCGGAACAGACGGAAGGGCACGTTGACGTCCCGCAGCCCGGCGCCGGTCCGTGTCGCCACCGTGACACGGGCGGCCCAGGAGACGGTGGCCCGGCACCATCCCCGCGACCGGGCCGGCCGGATCCCCAGGATCAGGTCCGCCTCCTCCCTTAAGGCCCACAGCCGGTCGAAGGCGTCCGGCGGTATCTCCCCGTCCGAATCCGCCTGCGCGATCCAGGGCGTGTCGACCTCCCGATAGCCGCGCAGGATGGTGGGCCCATGCCCGCGGTTCGGGTGCCTCCGGATGGCCACCCGCGGATCTCCCTCGGCCGCGGCCTCCAGTTCCCCGGGCGTCCGGTCGGTGGAGCCATCGTCATAGACGCGGATCCGTGCCTCCACCCCCAGGCGGTCGAACACCGCCCGCCAGGCCCGGAGGGACGCCCCGGCGCGGCCCGCCTCGTTGTGGACGGGCATCACCAGCGTGACCTCAGCGCGGGGATCCATCGTCCTCCCCCGGAGGCCGCCGCTCGTAGAGCCGGAGCCATGGCGTGTCCACGACCGGGCGTGCGCCTGCGGCCAGACGATCTTCCCGCACCGCGTCATAGCGCTCCCATTCCCGTCGGCCGACCACGATGAAGCGCACCCGGAACGCGTCCAGCCAGGCCTCGCGGGCCTCATCGTCGTCCGTGGTGTAGATCTCGCGCACCGCCGCCGCCCGTGAGGCCACCGGCTCGTGGCCGCCCCGCCAGAGCCACTGATGCACATACCATCCGGCCGGACAGGGCACGCCGGTAATGGCCGAGATGCGGTTCTTCTGCGTGTAGCTGTCGCCCGCCGCCTCCAGGACGGTCTCCCCCGGCCGGGTCCGCGCGCCCACGATGGCCACCGCCTCGCGGGCTCCCGGCTCGTCCCGGTCCAGGAAGCGCAGGCCATCCAGTCCCTGCCGCCCCGGGGTCGGGGCCAGGCGGGTCACCGACTGCACCAGCAGGAACGGCGCGTAGACGAGCTGGCACGCCAGCACCGTCCACGCGGCGGGCCGGACCCAGCGCGGGCCGGATGGGCCGGCCACCAGCCAGCCGCCGACCACCACCCACCATACGAAGGCCTGGTACCCCAGCTTGAACATGGTGTTGGCCCGGGCCGCCGCGGGCAGGTAGATGTCGCGCAGGTAGGCCAGCTCCGGGACCAGCACCAGCCCGGCCGCGCCGATGCCCAGGATCAGGACGGCCAGGTCGGTCCGCCATGCGTCCGCCGGGGCCTCGGCGGCGTCATGGGCGGAGCCGGGGACCGGCGTCGCGCCCGATGGCCGTCGCCGCCACAGGGCGGCGGCGGCGAGGGCGGTCAGGATAAGCCCATGGCCCCAGATCAGGGCCAGGTCCGCGGGCGGGCTGACCTGTTCGGACCGGCGCAACCCTTCACCGATGGGCTCGAACGCCCGGTGGAACGGAAGGCTCACCATCGTCCCGACCCCGACCGCGAGCCCGGCCCCGAGCAGGGCCCGCCCCAGTCCCCGCTTCCACCCCGCGAGTTCGCCCCGCATCCCCTCCAGGGCGAGGATGCTCAGGAGGGCGGCGAGGTAGATGGGCACATCCCAGGTGCTGGTCATGGACTGCACGCCCAGCAGCGCGCCGAAGGTCAGCGTCATTCGTAGCCGACGCCGCGGGCCGGGGGCGCGCAGGAACCCGAACAGGACGATGAGCTGGGCCAGGGCCAGCGGCAGGGCGAGAACATGCGCGTGCAGGTCCCCGACCGCGAAGGAGTAGGCCGGAAACTCGTGGATGGTCTCCTGAGCCGGGTCCGCCCGCCACCCGATGTAGCGCGTCGCCTCGGGGAACCAGTACCCCGGGGCCTCCTGTCCGGTCAGCCGCGCCGCCCCCGGCCGGAGCACCCCGGCCAGCGGCGCGTGAAGGTTTCCCCCCACGCCGATCACCGCCGCCGCCGCCGCTGCGGCCACCCGGGCCCGCCGGGCGTCCGGGTTCCGGGCGAGGCAGGTCCGGACCAGCCCGAACATCCCCTCCATGGCCAGCGCGGCGAGGGTGGCCATCATCAGCAGGTACCCCGCGTCGGGCCGGACCCGGGTCAGCCGCACCACGAACCCGGCCAGGTGCTGGCCGACGTAGTAGTAGTTCACCGGGTGCCCCGACAGCCACATGTCCTCGGGGGGATAGGCGGGCGCGCGGAGGCAGGCGTTCAGCAGCCCGAAGTCCATGAACTTCTCGAGGGTGTTCAGGTCCGGAACCCAGGTGCGGTACCAGGTGGCGGCCAGGAGAAGCCCCCCGAACGCCACCTCGCCCCAGCCCCACCCCCTCCAGGCCGGGCGATCCCGGGGACGGAACGGCGCCGCCAGCCCGAGCGCGGCCAGGGTCAGACCCGTCACCAGCCACGGACTCAGGGGCCGGACCCCCATCGTCCCCGCCAGCCAGGCGATCAGCCCCAGCGAGGCCCAGCCCAGAATCCGGGGCAGCGCCGGGGGAAACCCGGATTCCCGGTCCCACACCCAGGCGGCCAGCGGGCGCCCGGCCAGCCCCAGCGCGGTCCAGGCCGCCCACCACACCATCCACGCCCCGGCATCGCGGCCCAGCATGGCCGCACCGAGCGCCAGCAGCGCGGCCCCGGCCGGAACCGGACCGAGCCACCATCCCGGGACGTTCCATCGGTGCGCCATCCCCCGCCCATACCACCGGACCTCCCCCCGCACAACCGCAACCCGCGCCCGGGGCGCCCGGACGCGGGGCGCGCCTCGTTCATCCCCAGGACCAGGTGACCACGAACAGCAGGGTCATGGCCGCGAGCAGGCCGGCGGTCTTCCCCAGAACGGGAATCAGATCCCGGGAGGTCCGATGGGTCCACACGGTGCGCAAGGGGACGAACGCGGGCGGGAGGAGGAGGAGCAGGATGAACTTGGCGTAGGGGCGGTCCTGGAACAGGGCCAGGGCGGCGGGCAGGGCCAGGCCGCCCAGCAGGAACGCCGAGTACTGGATCTGTCCGAACCGGCGACCGAACCGGACGACGAGGGTCCGTTTGCGGGCGCGGGCGTCCTGCTCGCGGTCGCGCAGATTGTTGGCCACCAGGATGGCCCCGGAGACCAGCCCCGGGGCCAGGCCGGCGACCATGATCCGGCCCGGAAGGTCCAGCGCCTGCACATAGTAGGTGCCGCCCACCGCCACTGGGCCGAAGAACACCAGCACGAACAGGTCGGCCACCCCGAGATAGGCCAGGGGGAACGGGCCCGAGGTGTAGCCGAACCCGAGCAGGATCGAGATCAGGGCCAGCACCGCCAGTGGCCAGCTCGCCCTCACCACCAGCAGCATGCAGCAAACGGCGGCTAGGGCGAACACGAGCACCGTCGCGCGGCGCATGGCGGCGGGCGAGATCCAGCCCATGGCCACCGCCCGCGGCGGGCCGATCCGGTCCGGCGTGTCCGCCCCCTTCCCATGGTCGGCCACATCGTTCCAGAAGTTGGTGCCGACCTGGATCAGCAGCGCTCCCGCCAGAGCGAGCAAGGCGGCCGGGACATGCAGCGCCCCGTCCCCCGCCGCCAGCGCCGTGCCCATCAGCACCGGCGACGCCCCCGCGATCAGGGTCTTGGGCCGGGCGGCGAGCAGCCAGACGTTGAACGGATCGGGTGGGGTTACGGACATGATGACGGTATTTCTTGCGGGACGGACCTGTTCTTGCGGGACGGACCTGGACATCATGCTCTCCAACAGACATTTACGCGAAAAACATCCCTCAGAACACAGCTTAGGCTAGATTTTTGCCCCCGGAAACTGAATCTAAGCGATATGCAGGTGGCGATTCGCGGACCATCCAGCCGTCCGGCCCCTCCTGAAACTCCCAGACCATCCGATTACGGGCGCCTCTTGCGCAAGCCTCGACGAACTCGCGCCCTCCCACCGCGAAGGCGTCTGTCCAGACAGGATCCCTCGATCCACACACCGGGACCGCAGCGTGAATGGCGTCCCGGTAGGTGTCGGCGAGCGACTCAATGCTCACCCCTCGGCCCAGGAGGTCCACCAGCCGTTCAAGGTCTAGCAGCCGGTACCGACTCCGGGAGCCGGTCAGCTCGTGGTAGGCCGTCCAGGGCCACTCACCGGGGTGCGACACCACCCCTGCACGTACCATGTTCAGGTCGATGTAGAGCAGACATCGCCAGAGGTGCTCGCCAGTGTCGACGGCTGTGGCATGAAAGCGATCTTCCCAGAAGGCCCCTGTTCGCTCCTTTCGAAGGTTATACGTCTGCGCATGCGGCCCGGCCACCCTCTGGACCATGCGGGAAGTCTGCTCGGGATCCTCCACGAAGGTCACCAGATGGACGTGGTTTCCGGTGATTGTGTACGAAAGCAGGGGCACGCCCTCTTCACGGCTTACGATCCGCAGACGCTCCCGGTAGGCGTTTCGGTCGCGTGCGAACCTCAGCAGGAATGCCCGATCCACGCAGCGGTGCGTCAGATGGTAGCACCGTCCTGGGACGAGACTGCGGTTGGCGCGGGGCATGCGCAGACGGTAGGCGAGGCCCCGAACCGGTGTCCAGTACGCATATACCTGCCAACTTGCCGCCTCCCCTCCGTCCTCCCGATACCCGTAGGCATCCTTAGAGCCCGCTTTTGACCAAGAAAATCAAGGCTAAGCGTCCTTTGCGGGCCAAGATTCGACATAAGGCTCTTGTCATCAGCGCCATATCCAGGTCCGTCCCGGCCTCATTATTGCGATCACGCACGCCCTTCCTTCCGGGCCTGGCGTATGAACGTGTCGGTGACGGGAAACCGGCCCCGATGGGCTTTGAACGGGGGGAGCGGAGAGACTCCGCTGAGCCCCTGTTCCAGCAGCACGATGGCCTGCTGGGTCATGGAACGGTGGTTCGCTGCCGCAGCCACTTTCAGGCGTTGGTGGAGGTGCGGCGGCAGATTTCTGATCACGAGAGAAGGCATTTCCGTGCTCCTGGATCCTTTCCCTGGCAGGATGCCTTCAAGACACCCTTCCATCAACTTCGATTCGGCGGTTGGCCGCCATCCAGAAACGTACACAACCCCTGGACGCAAACCGACATTCTCACCATGACTTCCGGGCGGGCGCTCAGAGGCCCATGGCCTCGCGCCCCCGGTCCTCGCGATCGAAGAGTTCCTCGGCGGGAGCATGGTCGTCGACCACCACCGGCTCCAGACCGGGCCGGGCGGCCGCGCCATCGAACCGGTCCACCCGAAGCCCCGGGCAGGCATGCGCCTCCAGGGCATGGCCGTGCCAGGGCCGGGGCTCACCGCTCCAGCGCACGTCGGTGTCGCGCACGGTGAGGCCCGCGACGCGCTGGGCGTAGATCCCGGCCACCGCATGCCGCCGCAACCCCTCGAAGCAGCACGGCCGCCGGTCCTGCCAGCCGCCCTCGTACGTCGTGCGGTGGGCGACCTCCATGCGCACCCCGGACAGGACCACATCCTCGAGATGGCCGGGCGCGATGGCGGCGAGGAACGCGCCGTTCTCGCCCCGGCACAGGATGTCGTCGAACCGCACCCGGCGGATGGCGCCCAGCGGGGCGTCCTTCTGACGGGGCACGGCGGAGACATGGATGGGCTCCGCCTTGCCCCACCAGTCGTCGTGGAAATGACGGGTCTCCACGATGCAGTGGCTGAACAGCACGTCCTCCACATCGCCCCCGTCCCGGAGCTGGATGCCCAGCCCCCGGTTCGAGCCCCGGACCACGCAGTTGCTGAAGGCGATGTTCCGGAACGGGCCGTGGGACTCGGTGCCGATCTTGAGGGCGCAGGAGGTGGAGATCAGCGTGCAGTTGGTCACCGTGATGTCCTCGCAACCTCCGAGGTCGGGGAACCCCTTCCGGTTCTTGAGCACAATGCAATCGTCGCCCGCCTCGATGTGGCAGTCGCTGATCCGGACCCGGCGGCAGTGGTCGGGGTCGATCCCGTCGCAGTTGGGCACCTTGAGGCCGTTCAGGATGCGGATGCCGTGGATCACCACGTCGTCGCACCCGGTCATGTGCAGCGCCCAGTTCGCGGCGTCGCGGAGGGTGACGTCCCGCACGGTGAGCCGGGGGCAGCGGTAGAGACTGATGAGGCTGGGCCGCCAGGGCGCCGTGCACTTGTACATGTGGGCGACTTCATGGGTCATGAACGACGTGCCCCGGCCGTCGATCACCCCGCCCCCGGTGATGGCCACGTCCGGCGCGTCCTGGCCGGAGAGGAAGACGTGCTTCCCGCAGATCCCGGCGGGTAGGTAGTCGTCTCCCTCGGTCGAGGCCTGGAGCACCGCTCCCCGCTCGACGTGAAGTTCGACCCGGGGCTTGAGGGCGAGGGTGCCCGAGACCCAGATCCGGCCGGCGGGGACGAGCACCGTCCCGCCCCCGGCGGCGGCGCAGGCGTCGATCGCGCTCTGAATGGCGGGTCCGTCGTTGCGCCCGTCGCCGCGGGCGCCGAAGTCGGCGATGGAGTGGATGCTCATGGTGGCTCCGGAGGCGTGGGTGAAAGGAGGCGAGCCTACAGGGATGGACGCCACGAGTCAGGGAAGGAATCCACCCCTGTCCGCCGATGGCCTACGCCCAGCTCACCGCCCGGTGGATCTCCACCGGCGGGATCGTGCAGACCCAGCCTTCCGGATGGCGGCGGCAGGACAGGGATGCGCCTTCGGGCTCCATGCGGAGGCGACGGGGGCGCTCTGGCGTGCGAAGAAGCAAGGTCAGCTCCGGGGTCGGATGGGGCGCGGTCCAGGTCCGGTCGCTGGCGTGGGGCACGGCCGTGTTGACCAGGTGCACCGCGATGCGGCCGTCCTTGGTCTGGATGGTGAGGTCCACGGTGGCGGGGGTCAGCAGTTCGGCCAACAGGTCGGGGGCGAGCGCTCTCACGAGGTGGGCAAGGGCCTGCCGCACGTTGGCGCACCGGGCGTTGAGGTAGGTCCGGCCGAGGGGCATCCAGAGCGCGGCGATCCGGCCCTGGCCCAGCCGCCGCGAGGTCGCGGCGGGGAGGCGGCGCCCGGTGCGGTCGTTCTCGCTCCACAGCCAGCCATGGGTCCGCGTGCCGGGACGGGGCTTCGCCTCGGCCACGGACACGGTCAGTCCGGCCATCGGCGGCGGACCGCCGTCGGCAGGGGGCGGAAGACCCGAGTCCCAGCACCAGGTGCGGGCTTCCTCGGGGGCGCCTACCTTCACCCCAAGTTCCCGACGGAACTCGCGGGCCGCCTCCGGCCCGATCACCAGCAGGCGGCCCCCGGCCCGGGTCCAGGCCAACAGCCCCCGTCGCACCGCGGAATCGAGCCCGACCCATTCCGGGACCACGATCAGGCGATGCCCCTCCAGCTTCCCTTCCCGCACATGGCCGTCGTGGAGCGCGGCCACGGGAAGCCCGCCTTCGACCAGCGCCTGCACCACGCCCCGATAGGCGTCGGACACCCCGCCCCACGGCGAGAACAGATTGGGCGCCTCGCGATAGAAGGGCCCGGTGCTGTAGAGCAGCCCGACCTGCGGCACCGCCGACGCGCCCTGGCACAGGGCCTGCCGCTCCCGCACGAACGGGGCCACAGCGGCATAGGTGGCCACGTCGTGGCCGCTGATCGACGCGTCGCGCTTCTGCTTGAAGTAGCACTGGTAGCCCCCGCCCTGGGCCAGCACCAGCGCCGCCTCGTGCATGAGCTGGCGCGCCGGCTTGGGGGTGGGGTTCCTGAACCCGTCTCCGGAGGCGGTGCCGAAACCCCAGGACATGAGGTCCCAGGGGCGTCCCTGACTGGCCAGGATCCGGCCCTCGAACCGGGCCGAGTTCACCGCGTCCTGTGGCCAGAAGTCGCCGGACAGGAAATCCACCCCGGTGTTCACGAACTCGGGCATGTGCGAGGAGTAGGCCCAGTTGCTGGCCATCTGGAGTCCCGGACAGCGCCGGTGCAGCTCGTCCACGTAATGGGCCAGGTAGTCGCGGAAGCCCTGACGGCAGAACTCGCGGAACGGCTCCCACGCCGGATCCTCGGGCGACCGGGGAATCCGGGCCAGTCCGGTGGCCCTGCGCCAGGCCCGGCGGGCATGGACCGACCCATCCAAGGTCGTGGACCAGCAGTCCCCGTCCACCCACACGCCATCCACCCGGTAGCGTTCGGCGATCTCCACGAGCTGAGGGATCATCAACTCATCCACGTAGGGACCGAACACGGAACTGGCCCGGGGATGCGGCTTGCCCTTCTCGTCCCGGACCGCCCATTCGGGGTGACGGGTCATGGCGGCGCTGTCCCACACGCCGGAATAGTGGACATAGAGGGCCACCCCGGCCTTCTCCGTCTCCTTCCGCCACATGGCGAGCTGATCCTTCGCGAACCCGCCCGCCGGGGTGCCGACCTCGGAGGGATAGCTGGCCACCCCCGGGTGCCCCTTGCAGTCCACCTGCACGTAGTCCGGCCGCACCTGCTCCAGCAGGCGCCGGATCATGCCCGGCGTGGTCCGCGCCCCGACCTCCCGGTCGTCCTCGCGGCAGTGGAAGTCGAAGTGGACGCCGAAGAACGAGTCAGCGCGGCGCAAACGTTGGGGATGGTCGGGCATGGGTTGAACCTCGTGGTGTCGCGGTGAGGTTAGGGCAGAAAAAAGCTGGAGACGAAGGTGCAGCCGGGAATCCCCAGGAGCAAGGAGAGCCAGAGCAGAACTCGATTCGCTCGGACCGGGACAGCGCGATGGCCGACAATCGCGAAAAACATCCAGAAGAGCGCGAACAGGATGAGGATGCTGCTGGTCGCGAGAACAAGACTGAAATGCACCTGGTCCGCAATGAGGTAGAAATCCGCGATCGCCCAGGCGAGGTACCCGCCGAAGGCGAACACCCCCAGAATGACCGATCCGATCGCCGCGAAAATTCTGCGTTTCATCAGGCTCCCAGCAAGTCTTTCTACCCCGCCTACCTTGCCGGGGCAAGATCATCGGAGCGCGCCTGGCGTCCGCGCCCTTGGCGGGCGCAGCTACAGAAGCGGCGTTTCGTCTGCGGCCTCGGGATCTCTTCGTAGGCGGGCCACGCGCTGGCGCGCGTAGCTACCAACGCCAGGAGGTGGCGACCCCTGGGTCGATGCCGATCTCGTCTCCCGTGCGGGCCGTGCCCTTGGCGGGCGCAGCTACGGTGGGGGCGACTCCTCTTGCTGCTTCGGGAGCCGGGCCGCTGGCGTCCACGGCCTGGTGGGCGCGGCTACGAGGGGGGCGCGAAAGGAGGGTGCCGAGGATCCAGCCGGCAAGGTTGGCGAGGAGGTCGGCGTGGGCGTAGGTGCGGCGGACCTGGGCGAGCTGACTGATCTCCTCGGCGGCGACGAGGACGCCCAGGATCAGCATCGCCTTCCACCATCGCGCCCGGGGCCACGCCGACAGGAGAGTGCCGATGGCAAAGGTCGCCACCCCCACCAGCACGACATGCCAGGTGACATCCCCTCCCGGCGTCCGCTCGGTCCAGGCGAAGAAGCCAGGAAACCAGCCGAGGCTGGCGGAGAGGTTGATCCCCCCTACCCCGACCACGGCCGCAGCGGCCGCCCACATGCGAACGGACGGCACCCTCACGCGGGCGGCATCGGGGGCAGGGACCAGGCGGAGGGGTCGAGGATGACGCCCTGACGGGTGAGGTCGGCCTGGAGTTTCCCGACCGGCACGCTCTGGACCTCGCCGGATCCCGCCAGGGCCAGGGCCGCCGCGGTGCCGGCCGCCTGGCCCAGGCTCATCCAGGTGCATTCGAGCCGGATGGCGGTGAAGGCCACATGGCTGGCCGCCACCGCCCCCGGGACCAGCAGGTTGGCGCATTCCTCGCCCCTCGGGACCATGCACGCATAGGGTAGCTGGAACGGATCGAAGGTCTCCTTCCACATCCGGCCCTCGTTGCGGAAATGGTCCCGGTCCACGGCCACCCGCTGCACATGATGACAGTCGATCCAGTGCGATCCCACCACCACCGCGTCGGGCTTCACTCGGTCCTCGAGAATGTCGCGCTGAGTGAGCACGGCGTCGTTCACCATCCGGCGGGCCTCCCGGACATACAGCCGGTGCGGCCAATGGCCATGGTCCGGGTAGAGCCGGGCGTCCAGTCCGTACCGGGCCATGGCCTCGCGGATGGGCGCGGGCGTGTCGGGCTCGTGGGCGAGGAACCACAGCAGGCCCTGGGTGTAGTTGACATGGTCGTCCCAGATGGCCTGCCGCTCAGCCCGGGTGCCGTCGGGCCAGCCGAACTGGCCGCCGAAGTGACCGAGCGAGATGATGGCCGCCTGACGGTTGTTGATCTCACAGGTGTCGCCCTGGGCCGTGCGCATGCGCCACGCACTGTTTTCCCGAGGCACATAATTCCCACTGGGATGGGTCAGGAACGCCACCAGATCCTTGAGCCGGGTCTCCGGATAGCGGTGCAGGAACCGGGACAGCACAAGGAACCGCCCGGGGTCGTAGCCCGCTGGCTTGGGCAGGGGTGCCTGATGGGCGGGGTTCTCGGTGAGGGTGAGCCGGAAGTTGTAGTTCATCACCTTCCGGTCCCCCTCCCCTTCCCGGATCTCCTCGAGCGGGGTGAAGAACGGCAGCAGGTTGCCGTCGTCGTCGTACGGCGAAGCCGCCCACACGTCGTCGGCGTGCTTGTCCTGGGTGCCCGGCATGCCGCCCGCCGCGTCCTCGGGCCGATGGATGAAACACATCCCGGCCAGGGATTCGCCATACTGCGACCTCGCCTCGCGTCCCCAGGTATAGGAAACCCCGGCCATGGCCATGAGGTCGCCCTCGTAGGAGGCGTCGATGAAGACCCGCGCCTCGATCCTCGCCCCGTCCACGGTCACGGATCGGATCCGGCCGCCGGAAGTCTCAACCTCGTCGAGATCGCCTTGGCGCAGCACGGTCACCCCAGCCTCGTCGAGCATGGTCTCGAACAGGGTCAGGGCGTCCTTGGGATGCCAGAACAGGGCGGGGAAGTCGTGGCCCATGAACCGGCCTAGCCGGCCGTAGAACTCCATGGGGAAGCCGGAGAACGAGGGGTCGAGCATGTGCTCGGACTCGGCGGTGCCGATGCCGTTGGTGCTAAGCCCGCCCACCAGGCCGGTGGGTTCCAGCAGCCCCACCTTCGCCCCCAGCCGGGCCGCGTTCACCGCCGCCGCGATGCCGCCTGGGGTGGCGTTGTGGACGAAGAGATCGAAGGTGCGCGGGTCAGGTGAGGGCATGCGGGGCTCCGGATGGGTGGATGAGTGGGCGAAGATCACGGCAGGTTGACCGCGCTCCATTCGGGATCCTGGAGGGTGCCGTCGAGCTGGTACTCGAAGAGGCGGGAGATGGGATAGGTGACGAGGCGGACGATGGCGGTGAGGGGGTTGAGGCGGAACACCCGGGCCTGGACGCGCATGTCGAGGGTGCCGTCGAGCCCCACCGATCCGCGCCCGGCGATGCTGGAGAGGGTGCTTTCGAGGCGAAGGTCCGAACTGTGGATGCGGCCCTGGTCGATGTCGAAGGTGCCCCGCAGGTCGGTGTAGGCGGCCACATCCAGTTCCGAGACAACCGACCCCAGGGCCCGGGACAGTCCGCCGATGAGGGGGATGTGGCCGAGGTTTCCGTCCCGGACGCGGACCTCCCCTCCCCCCATCCAGCCCTCCAGGTGCCGGGCCTCGGGGATCACCAGCACCAGATCCCCGTCCAGACGCCCCAGGGGCACCCGGCCCGAGGCCTCGGGATCGCGGGCGGCGCGGATGAGGGGCGCCAGGCGCGCCCGGTGCGACCGGATCCACACCGTGTGGGCGTCGCAGGGGGCCAGGGAGCGCTGGGTGACGATGTGGGCGCCGCCGGTGGCGCGGCCTCCGCTCAGGATGCCGTCGAACACGGGGATCTCCAGGCGGGGGCCGGTTCCCCGCAGGCTGACGTGGGCGGCCGCGCCGGGAAAGCCCCAGAGGGTGAGATCGCCGGACTCGCCGGCCGCATCGTAGCGGTTCCGCCCGCCGCCCCGGAGGTCGAACCAGCCCGAGACCACGGCGGTGCTGGGCCCCGTGACGTCCAGGAAGGAAAGGGTGTCGAGCACGTCCGGAGCCACGATCCGCGCCATGACCTCCGGGGGGATGGAGGACTCGACATCGA
>PXDE01000594.1 GCA_003566475.1 PVC group bacterium
TCAGGCCATGCCGGAGATCCTGGGACGGGCCAGGCGCTGGCCAGGACTGGATCATGGTCGGGCCTCGCACACGGCTCGGCAGGAGCCTCGCCCTCCCGGTGGCCGCATCGGAGCCGGTCAGGTTCTCGGGCCGACCCAGGGTGTCGTACGTGAACCCGAGGCGGCGCACCGCGCCGTCCACGCCAGAGCCGAGCGTCTCGACCTCACTGGCCGTTTCTCGGCTGCCCCACTTGCTCGTTGGCAAGGACGGATCCCTTCACTTCCCGCGTTGCGGCCCGAAGGGTCGCGCTGCCTCAGCCCAGCCCACCGGGCTGGGTTTGCCCGCCCGAAACGCATCCGGCCTGAAGGTCCGGGTTAGGCCAGGGCACCCGGCCCGAACCGGCGCTTCGGGAAGGAAGCCCCCCGGTTTCGGGTGGCCAGGCCCGGGCCGCCCATGGCATGGTGCGCCGATCATGGCTGTGCAACGCTTCGACGCTCCAGACCGCCCCGGCACGCTCCCTCCGCCGGAACGAATCAGCCCCCAGAATGCGTTGAACCGCTGCATGGATCCGACCTAGAGAGCCCGACGCGCCATGGTCTTCAGCTCCCACCTGTTCCTGTTCTACTTCCTGCCCGCCGTGCTGGCGGTCTACTACCTCTGCCCCCGGGCCGGACGGCACGCCATGCTGACCCTGCTGAGCTACCTCTTCTACGGATGGGCCAATCCGCTGTTCGTGGTGCTGATGTTCAGCTCCACCGTGGTGGACTACCTGTGTGGCCTGGTCATCAGCGGCGGGCGCGAGGATCTGCTCGACCCCGCGTCCCCCCGGACCCGGAAGCAGCGGGTCGCCCTCACCGTGTCCATCCTCACCAACCTCTCGCTGCTCGGGTTCTTCAAGTACTTCAACTTCGGGGTGGACACCTGGAACGCCACCGTCGAGGCCCTGGGCTGGGGCCATCTGGGGCTGGACGCGGTGCTGCGGGTGACCCTGCCCCTGGGCATCTCGTTCTATACCTTCCAGTCCATGAGCTACACCATCGACGTGTTCCGGGGCGACGCCCGGGCCATCCGGAACTTCACAGACTTCTCCTGCTACGTGTCGATGTTCCCCCAGCTCGTGGCCGGCCCCATCATCCGCTTCCAGGAGGTGTCCGAGCAGCTCCGGTCGCGCACCCACACCTGGGAGAAGTTCGCCCGGGGCGCGGCCTTCCTGTCCCTGGGCCTGGCCAAGAAGGTGCTGCTGGCCAATCCCTGCGGCAAGGTGGCCGACACCGTGTTCGACGCCGCCGCCCGCACCCCCCTCGACGCCTGGTACGGGACGGTGGCCTACGCCTTCCAGATCTACTTCGACTTCAGCGGCTACTCGGATATGGCCATCGGCCTCGGGCTCATGCTGGGCTTCGTGTTCCCCAAGAACTTCGACTCGCCCTACCATTCGAAGTCCATCACCGAGTTCTGGCGGCGCTGGCACATCTCGCTCTCCACCTGGCTCCGCGACTACCTCTACATCCCCCTCGGCGGCAACCGCCGGGGCGAGCGGCGGACCTACGTGAACCTCGCCCTGGTCATGCTCCTGGGCGGACTCTGGCACGGCGCGGCCTGGAATTTCGTCATCTGGGGGGCCATCCACGGCGTCCTGCTGGGCGCGGAGCGGGCCATGGGCAAGGACAGTCCCTACCGACGCCTCCCCGCCCCTCTCCGCACCGGCATCACCTTCGTCCTGGTGCTCTTCACCTGGGTGTTCTTCCGGGCCCCGGACCTGGCCGCCTCGACGTCCTACCTGGCCAGCATGTTCGGCCTCGGCCCCGACGCCGGGGGCGGCCTGCTCGTCCGCGGCCTGATCTACCAGCCCTACTACGTGCTCTGCATTCTGACCGCGGCGGTCATCACCTGGTGCGCCCCCCAGACCTGGGACTGGACCCGCCGCATCACCCCGGCCCGCGCCGCCATCATCCTCGCCCTGCTCATCGTCGGCGTGGTCATGCTAACGACCCAAGCCTTCAATCCGTTTATCTATTTCATTTTCTGAGGACAACCCGCACCATTTCTGCCCCCCCCACCGAATCCTCGAAACATTTTTTCGCCCCGACTTGACCAGACATGTCATATAGCATATAAAGCAAACATGACATCAATTAACGACCTCCCAGCCACCCTCCGCGCCATCCGGGCCGCGCTTGATCTTACTCAGGAGCAGCTTGCCGAACGGCTCGGCGTCTCGTTCGCCTCCGTGAACCGATGGGAAGGGGGCATCAACCGGCCTCAGAAGGCGGCCCGAACCGCCATCGCCGCCCTGGCCGACGAGGCGGGGATCGGCGACGACGCCCCCGGGCCCGAGCCGGTCCGGGCGGCCAGGGAGGTGACGCGGCGGCGCAAGGGCTCCCGGTCGGCCCCCTCCCCCTCCACCAAGCCCATGGAGCAGATGCTGTGGGACGCGGCCTGCTCGATCCGGGGTGAGAAGGACGCGGCCAAGTTCAAGGACTACCTCCTGCCCCTGCTCTTCCTGAAACGCCTCTCGGACGTGTTCGACGACGAGATCCGGCGCCTGGCCGACGACTACGGCGACGAGAAGACCGCCCTGGAGATCGTCGAGCAGGACCACCGGCTCCTCCGCTTCTACCTTCCGCCCGAAGCGCGGTGGGCGGTGGTCAGCGGGCGCGAGCCCTTCGCGTGGCCCGTCGATGCGAAGGGGCGCACCACCGCCCCGGCGGATATCGGACAGCATCTGACCCTCGCCACGCGGGCGGTGGTTCGCCACAACCCCTCCCTGTCCGGCGTCATCGACATCGTGGACTTCGCCTCCGAACGCAATGGCGAGCGCGACATCAACCCGGCCAAGCTCCGCCAGGTGGTGGAGACCTTTTCCGACGCCCGCTACCGCCTGGGCCTGGCCGATGTCCAGCCCGACTTCCTGGGCCGGGCCTACGAGTACCTGCTCCGGAAGTTCGCGGAAGGCTCGGGCCAGAGCGCGGGGGAGTTCTTCACCCCCACCGAGGTCGGCTTCCTCATGGCCCACATCCTCCGTCCCAAACCGGGCGAGGAATGCCACGACTACGCCTGCGGATCGGCCGGCCTGCTGGTGAAGCTCCAGCTCGTGGCCCGCGAACTCGACCCCACCAGCCGGGGGCCGCTGAAGCTGTTCGGCCAGGAGCTCACCGCCGAGAGCTACGCGGTGGCCCAGATGAACGGCATCATCCACGACATGACCGTCGAGATGGCCCGCGGCGACAGCATGATCAACCCCAAGTTCCGGACCGCCGACGGCCGGATCCGCCGGTTCGACCTGGTGGTGGCCAATCCCATGTGGAACCAGCCGTTCGACGCCGATCTGTTCGCCAAGGATCCGTTCGACCGGTTCCGGCCCCAGGGCGGCATCACCACCGGCAAGGGCGACTGGGCCTGGCTCCAGCACACCCTGGCCTGCCTGCACGACCGGGGCCGGGCGGCGGTGGTGCTCGACACCGGCGCGGTCACCCGCGGCTCCGGATCGAAGAACGAGGACCGGGAGCGGGCCATCCGCGCCTGGTTCGTGGACCGCGACCTGATTGACGGGGTGATCCTCCTCCCCGACAACCTCTTCTACAACACCACGGCCGCCGGGGTGATCGTCGTCCTCGCCCGCCGCA
>PXDE01000016.1 GCA_003566475.1 PVC group bacterium
CCCCGAAAGACGCCTGATCGGAGCCGGACGCCACCGTAGCTCCCACTTCCAGGTGGGAGTCTGCGCAGACTTGCGGACCGGTGCCCCCGGAAACGCCCAATCGGAATTGGGCGCTACGCCTGTAGCTCCCACTTCCAAGTGGGAGTTTCCGCACGCTCGCGGACCTGTGCCCCCGGAAACGCCCAATCGGAATTGGGCGCTACGTCCCAGTGGCTCCCCCTTCCAAGCGGAAGGTTCCGCTGTCCGTCTCCTGCCCTTCGAGAACGCATTGCCTTCGCGGAACCATGAAGAGCTGAATCGTTCCGGCTAAGGCGGCGCCCCGACGTTGGCGGGGTCGGTGAGAGGCGAGTTGAGCAGCCATTCGGTCCGGTTCCGGAGCCGGGCGATGGCCGCCGTCGGACTGTGGCCGTGGGTGGGGGAGTTGCGGTCGAAGCGCGAGGGGAACCGTTCGAGCAGACCGGCGAGCCGTTCGCGGTCGAGGCCGGCCCGGGTCAGATCCTGGCTGAGCTCCAGAAAGGACCGCCAGCCTTGCAGCGTCTGCCTCGCCGCGAGGGCCGGGTTCTCGATATGCGCCTGCATCCGATCCTGGACGGGACGGGCCTGATCGGGGGCGAGCTGGGCGAACAGCTCGTCCTCCATCACCCAGAACAGCGTGCTTACGGTGAGGGGCTCGCGGGGCGACGTCAGGGCGAGATCCCGCCAGATCTCGCGGAGCCGGGCGGTTTCCGGGTCGTCGGCCAGAGGCGGGCAGCGCAGGAACCGTTCGACGTCGGTTCGGAACTGCTCCGGGCTCTGGAGGGCGGCCATGACATGGGTCCACCCGAGCCGGGCGGCCAGCTCGGCGCCTTCCCGGCCCAGGTCGCGGACGGCCAGGACGTCATCGAGGTGGGCGGCGAGGGCGGCGTCCCGCACCTCGTGGTCGCGGCCGCGTACGGCCATGGGAACCGGGGCCACCCGGGCCAGCATGGCCATGTGGGCGCGGGCCTCGATCCGATGCTGGGCCCGCTCCTCCGGGGTGAGGTGGAGATGGATCAGGGGGGCGAGGGTCACCATCCAGTCCAGAAGGGCGAAGCGCTCGGCCTCGGGCTGGGCGCGCTCCAGGGCGGGCCGGGGATAGCTCACCCGCAGCGGGTTGCCGCGGGCCTCGGCGGCGGCCCGCATCCGTTCGAGATCGTGATGGAGGGTGGCGGGATCCCCGGGTTCGCCCCGGACCCCGATCAGGATGTGCCGGAACGCATGCTGGTCCGGGAAGGCGAGGCTGCCGTCCAGGACGACCCCGGCGAAGCGGCCGGGCTCCCGGCGGATCGGCTCCCAGGCGAAAGGTCCGGTATCGCCGGTGGCCACGATATAGGCCAGCCGGGGATGTCGCCGGAGACCCCGGGCATCCAGATCCTCGAGCACGGCCCGCCAGATCCGGTTGCGCCGGGGCTCGGACGACCCGATGGACAGGTGCTCGATGCCCACCACCACCACCTCCCGGCGGTCGGTCCAGTCCGCGTACCGCCGGATCGGCGACTGCCCGGAGGGGTGGAGCAGAAAGACCACCGGAAACCGCCGCGCGGGCCGCGCCCCGTACGAGGCGGGCAGCAGCAGCGAATAGCCCACCGACGGATCCTCCTCCGCCGTGAGCCGGTGCAGTCCCGGTTCAAGGGCGTCTGCGGAGGGTTCGGGGTCGGCGGGGATGTCCGCGGCCAGAACCTCGGGCGGGATCTCGCGGGCGATCCGCAGGCCTCCGGTGGTCTCCCCGGGCCGGGCCCCGCCCCGGAAGGCCGAACGGGCGTGATGGGACGCCGCGTCCCAGGCCCCGCCCCGGCGCACCCGGTAGGTGCCCTCGTCCGGCCCCTGGGGGTCGGTGACGTAGCCCCCGGGAAGGTGCTCGGCCCGCCAGTCGGCGCACCATTCCCAGACCCCGCCATGCATGTCGTGAAGCCCCCAGGCGTTGGCCACGAACGCCCCCGCCGGATACCGGGCCCGGCTCCGGGGCGGGGGCGGATGGCTTCGGCGATCCGGGTCGATATTGGCCTGGAGGGGATTCACATGGTCGCCGAAAACCCAGGGGGTCCCGGTGCCCGCCCGGCAGGCGTATTCCCATTCGGCCTCGGTGAGCAGGCGGTACGCGCCCTCGGGGGCGCCTTCGATCTCGCCGAGACGGCGCGCGAACTCCTGGGCCTCGGTCCAGGAGACCTGCGCGACCGGAACGTCGTCCCCCCCGCCGCTGCGGGCATGGGCGGGGTGGTCCGGCGGCAGAACCGCCGTCCGATGGCCGAAAGTGACCGGCAGCACCGCTACGTACAGGGGGCGGGTGAGCGTGACATGGGTCTGCGGCCCTTCGGCCGCCGAGCGCCAGGGCTCGGAGGCGGGGCTGCCCATGATGAACGCCCCGGGGGGAATCAGCCGGAACCGGATGCCGGTGGCCGCCGTCTCGACCTCGACCGGAAGGCCATGGGCCTCGGCCAGCGCCCGTTGCCGGGCCTGGGCCTCGGCGGAGCCGGCCGACAGTTGGTCGAGGGGGGGGAACCCGGCCTCCGGCACGGGGCGCAGATCGGGGGGCCAGGCCTCCGGCAGCGGACGGTCCGGTTCCGCAGGCACCGGGTCCGGCGGAGGCGGCGTCTCCACATCCGGTTGGGCAGGGAGGGGCGGTTCGGGCGGCTCGGGGGGATCGGCCCGGTCCCGCCGGGGGCACCCGCACAGAGCCAGGACCAGGCCGCAGGCGGCCAGACGCTGGAGCGGTCGCGAGATCATGGGGCGGCCTCCTGGGCCTGGACGCGGCCGGCCATTTCGAACAGCTCCCAAGCCCGATCATCCCACAACCCCCAGGCGCCGGCCTGGAGCCAGGCGGCCTCGCAGGCGGTGAGGTAGAGGTCGACGCGTCGCCGCAGGAGCGTCCGCACCGCGTCGGGGTTGCTGATGGAGGCCCGGCGTTCCGGATGCCGCAGCCGCTGCTCGAGAAAGATCCGGGCCTCGGCCTCGACCAGACCCTGCCGCAGCATCTCGTAGCGGATGGTGGCCACCGGGCCGTCGTGGCCCCGGCCCAGAAGATGGGGCACCGCGGAAAGCAGGCCGAGGCCTTCCTCGGCCTGGTTGTGGTTGATCAGCAGACCGGAGGATCCGGCGGAGGTGCTCCAGAAGTCCGCCCCCAGGCCATCCAGGCCCCGGTAGCCGGCGGCCAGGCTCATCTCGGGCACGGTGCGGTACAGGCCGAGCGGTGCCGACATCGACAGCCAGGGCCGCCGTTGCCCCCGGTCGCCCAGGCGGCCCCGGGGAAACAGCGTCCGGGCCCATGGCGCCTCCCATCCGTACACCTCCCCCCGCGTGAGCGGAAGGTCGGGCATGGCGGTGGCGGTATGCGCGGCCGGGTGGTCGCCCACACGGGGCGGCACCGGCGGATTCTCGAAGGTCCGCACCGACCAGCCGGCGTACGGCGCGACTCGGCGGGCGAACGCCGCCTGCCCGTCGTCGGGGCGGGCGTCGAAGGCCTGGGCCAGGACCAGCGACGACGCCTCCCATCCCCGGTCCACCGCCCGCCGCCGGATGCCCTCGATCAGGGGCGCCCAGAACGCCTCCGCCTCTGGCTCGCCGAACCGGAGGGCGGGCTGGGGCAGGGTGGCGCCGGTGACGGCATCCCGCGCGGTGACCTGCGGCGGCCGGGACCGCCGGAGCGGGTCCGCGGCCGGATAGCGAAGGGAGGGATTCCAGACATGGAGGGCGAGCAGGGTGCGGGTGCCGAGATGGGCGGCCAACCGGTCGAGATAGGCTTCGGCGGGACGGAAGTCCCAGTCCTCGTCCCCGCCCAGGATCCGCCAGGCCAGCGAGTCCGCGTTGCCCACCACGTCGCACAGGAGCGGCAGCGCGGCGGTGTTGACGCCCAGAGCGCCCAGCAGCCCGAGCGACCGGTCCACCAGGGCGAGATGCTCGTCGGACCAGGGGGCCACCCCGTAGGTCCGGGCCAGGATGTCCGGCGACTGGGCGATGCCCAGCCAGGTCTGGAACGCCCGGGGCGACGGAGCGGTCCAGGCCCCGACGGTCAGGTGAACCGGCACGGCCAGGGCGGGCAGACCTTCGGCCTCGATCCGCAGATCCCCCTCGTAGGGGCCGGGTTCGGCGTCGGCCGGAACGTCGAAGGTCACCCATACCGGCTGCACCGGATTCCGCGGGCCCGGGGTTTCGCGGGGAGGCGGCGGCGCGTCCAGCAGGAGGTCGAAGGGATCGCGGCCATCGGCCGCCGCGTAGCGGACCCGCGCGGCGGACTCGGGGAGGGCGTTCCCGGAGGTGGTGTGGACGACCGGTCCCATCTCGGCCCGGAGGTTGCGGATGGGGATGGTGGCGTGGAGAAGGGTCTGGCCCGAGGCGGGGCCGTTGCGGGGGGCGACCAGCCGGATCCGGGCCGGAGGCTCGAGGGGATTCCCGGCCGCCCAGGAGACGGCGATCCGCTCCAGGGGTGAGGCGGCGTAGGCCCGCCAGTCGGGCGGTGGTGTCACGGGGCGGCCACGCTCCACCCGGGCTTCGGTGCGGATGCGCGCGACATGGACCGACGGCATGGGCCGGTCGGCCCGCCACGGGTCCGACAGGCCCTCGGTGGGCGCGGCCCGGCGGACCAGGATGGCCACGGTGTTGGTGCCGGGCCGCAGGGCGGGGGCGGGAATGGGGACTGGCCCGAGCCGCCGAAGAAACGGATCCTCCGCGCCCCACCGGACCGCTCCGGCGGCCCGGTAGGCGGCCGCCGGGTAGGGCGATGCCGCCGTCGGCTCGAGGCGGCGGGTCGGCTCCGCCATATCGGCCCATCCCACCAGGCGCCCGTTCACCCACACCGCCGCCCCCCCCACGTACTCGAGTTCCACAAGCAGCGGATCCACCGCCGCCGGATCCTCGATCCGGAACTGGGCCCGGAGGCGGATGGCATCCAGAGTGCGGGCGGCCAGCGGCGTGCCCGGGGGAGGAAACGGGCCGACAGACCGGCCCCAGCCGCTGTCGTCATAGCCCGACCCGTGCCACGAATCCTGGCCGCCCCAGCGACCACCGGGACGGCCGGTCTGGATCGAAAGCGAGCCCCGGGGCGGCTCCGCCGGGGGGAGCCTCCAGCCCACAGGCGGCCCCGCCGAATGACGCACCTGGCGCATCGCCTCGCGCCAGTCCAGGTGGTCGTGAACCTGCGCCGACGGCCGCCAGGTGTAGAAGGTGCGCCAGACCGAACCGGTGTCGACGAGGATCCGGGGGTCGCCTGAGGCGCCCATCTGGCCCTGCAACGGCGCGGCCGTCACCGCCCCCGCCGATAGAGCCACCAGCCACCGCCGCAACCGGGGGAGGGGCATCGGTCGGAACAGTTGGGTGGGGGTCAGCATCATGGCGCCCCGGCTGGTCATGGAACCCGCCGGACTCGCAGACAAGTCAATCCCCAGGAGCCCGGATCGTCAAGGCCCCTTCCCGGGTCTCCGACAGGCTGGGGCAAGAGGGAGGGGCGTGGGGGAATCGGACGAATCCTCGCCGGGATCACATTCCTCTCGCCCGGAGACCCATCGCCGCCTAACCTCCCCGCATGTCCGGCGCCCCTGGCATCCGTATTGCCCTGCTGTCGCCCAAGGGACCGCTCTATCGGCACGACGGCGGGATCTTCCGGAAATCGCTCCGGGTGGCCCCGCTCACCCTTACCACCCTGGCCGCCCTGGTCCCCGAGGATCTGAACGCCACGGTCACTCTTCACGACGAGGGGATCGAGACCATCCCGCCGGACCTCGACGTGGACCTCGTCGGCATCACGGTCATCACCGGCACCGCGCCCCGCTCCTATCACTGGGCCGACCACTACCGCAAACGCGGGGTCAGGGTGGTGCTGGGCGGTCCCCACGTCACCCTCATGCCCGAGGAGGCGGCCGGGCACGCCGACGCGGTGGTGACCGGCTATGCGGAGGAGACCTGGCCGCAGCTTCTGCGCGACCACGTGGCGGGCCGGCTGCGCCCCCGCTACGACATGGACCCCGCCTTCTCCTTCGACCGGCTCCCCGAGATCCCCTTCGCCCGGCGCGATCTGCTCAGAGGCACCCGCTACAAGACCACCAACACCTTCGAGGCCACGCGGGGCTGCGTCCACGACTGCTCGTTCTGCGTGGTCCCCACCGCCTGGGGCCGGCGGCCCTACCTCAAGCCGGTGGGCCACGTCATCGACGACATCCGCCGGACCGGGGCCCGGCATCTGGTCTTCTACGACCTCAACCTGATCGCCAACCGGGCCTACGCCCTGGAGCTGTTCGAGGCGCTGGCGCCCCTGCGGGTCAAGTGGTTCGGCCTGGCCACCGCCCTGCTCAACGACCGCATGATCGACGCCCTGGCCCGCAGCGGCTGCAAGGGGCTGCTCATCGGCTTCGAGAGCACATCCCGGCCCGCGCTCGAGGCCATGAACAAGACGTTCAACCACACGGTGGACTACGACGACCTCGTGGACCGGCTGCACCGGGCCGGGATCGCCATCAACGGCACCTTCGTGTTCGGGGGCGACGCCGACACCGAGGACAGCTTCGCCGAGACCGAGGATTTCGTGATGCGGGCGGGCATCGACCTGCCCCGCTTCTCCATCCTCACCCCGTTCCCCAGCACCCCGCTGTTCCGGCAGCTCGACGCCGAGGGCCGCATCGCCACCCGCGACTGGTCCCTCTACGACGGCCAGCACCTGGTGTTCCGGCCCCGGCGGATCGACCCCGACGCTCTGGTCCGGGGCCACCACGGGGTGTGGAGGCGGGTGTACGGAAGGCGGTCGATCGTCAGCCGCCTCTTCCGGCGCTGGGACCGCCGGGCCTCCATCCTTCCCGTGCTGCTGGCCGCCAACGTCGGGTACCGCCACTACGCCCACAACCTGGAACGCATGTACACCTGCGACGGAGGTGCCGCATTCGCCTGACCCTCATCCATCCCTGCGTGGGCCGCCAGGCCGGCAAGAAGTACATCCGGTCCTGGCAGATGGAGCCCCTCGCCCCGGCCTACCTGGCCACCCTGGCCGCCGACCGCGCGGATGTCCGGTTCTATGACGACCGGCTGGAGGCGATCCCCTACGACGAGGCGACCGATCTGGTGGGGATCAGCGTCGAGACCTACACCGCCCGCCGGGCCTACCAGATCGCCACCGAATACCGGAAGCGCGGGGTGCCGGTGGTGATGGGCGGGTTCCATGCCACCCTGCTCCCCCAGGAAGTTCTCCAGTACGCCGACGCGGTGGTGGTGGGCGAGGCCGAGGACGTCTTCGCCGGCCTTCTTGACGATTTCCGGGCCGGCCGGATGCGGCGGGTCTACCGAAGTTCCGAACGGCCGTCGCTCGAGCGCATCACCCCCGACCGCCGCATCTTCGCGGGCAAGCGCTACCTCAAGCTGGGCCTGGTCGAGGTGTCCCGGGGCTGTCCCCACCGCTGCGGCTTCTGCGCGGTCTCCTCCTACTACGGGGCCACCCAGAACCGCCGCGGCATCGACAGCGTGCTGGCCGAGATCGAGGAGCAGAGGAAGACCCGCGACCTGATCTTCTTCGTCGACGACAACTTCGGGGCCCACCGCAAGGCGGCCAAGGAGTTCATGCGCGAGCTGGCGGGCATGAACGTGCGCTGGGTCAGCCAGAGCAGCTTCGATGTCACCCGCGATCCCGAGAGCCTGGAGCTGATGCAGGCCAGCGGATGCAAGGGGATCCTGGTGGGGCTGGAGACCCTGCAGGCCGACAACCTGGCCCAGATGAGCAAGGACTTCCTCAAGACCCCCGACCTGTTCGCCGAGGGCCTGCGCCGCCTCGAAGCCCACCGGATCGCGGTCTATCCCACCTTCATCTTTGGCTACGACCACGACACCCTCGACGGGTACCGGCGCACCGTGGACTTCGCCCTGGAACACCGGCTGTTTCTCGGCGCGTTCAATCACCTGCTGCCGTTCCCGGGCACTCCGCTGTACCACGACCTCCAGACTGCCGGGCGGCTCACCCATCCCCGCTGGTGGATCGAGGACGGCTATGGCTATGGCACCCTGCCCTTCGCCTCGAAGCTGCCGCCGCAGGTGGTCGAGGAGGAGTGCATGAAGGCCCGAGCCCGCTTCTACAGCCTGGCCCATATCTTCCGCCGGTTCGGCAATCCGGCCAACCGGTCCGACTCCGTGATGGCCCGCGCCTTCTGGGTCATCAACCTCATGGTTCGCCACGAGGGCTACCAGCGCCGGGCCATGCCTCTGGGCGACGAATCCCTGCCTCCGCCCCCCGCCTTCGACGCCCCCGCCGCCGACGCGGAGTGGGCCGGACTGCAGGCCGAGGCCGAAGTGCCGATGCTCCAGCCCGTCTAGTGCGCGATACGCGATACGCGATACGCGATACGCGATACGCGATGCGGGATGCGGGATGCGGGATGCGGGTTTGCGGAGTGGGTCTCGCCCAACGCCCCTGCCCCGATTTGTGGCCCGTTTCAGGCGACGATCATCAGTACAAATGGGCAAGTGGCAGACAACGGCTTTGTGGCCGACATCAGATGGGGCTTCGGCCCGAGCGGCTTGGTGTTCATTCTGACTGACGATCGTCAATTCAAATGAACACCAGACGGAGGCGGGGGCATGCGCCCGGTTTCCGGGCTTTCCCCCGGCTCCGCGGTGGGGGAGGATGAGGGCCATGCCCGCCGATCGCCTTCATTGCGAACCCCTGTCGGCTCTGGAGCCCGACGCCGACGCGCGGCTGCGGGCGCTGTTCCGGGAGACGCCCAGCCCGGGGGCCATGCGGCTGGCCTTCACCCGCGAGCCCGCCCTGACCCGGCCGTGCCCCGCCGAGGGCGAGGCCTGGGCCTTCTGGGCCGACGCGCCCGACGGCGCGGTCCTGGGGGCCGGGCTGTTCTCGGTGTCCACCGCCTGGGCGGATGGGCGACCGATCCGCCGAGGCTATCTGGGCGGCCTGCGCATCCGCCCCGGACACCGGGGCGGAACCTGGCTGGCCCGGGGCTACCGGCGGCTGCGCGACCGGTTCGCGGACCGCTGGCCCGACCTCGTGCTCACCACCATCCTCGACGGCAACCCCGGCGCCGAACGCCTGCTCACCTCGGGCCGGGCCGGGCTGCCCGTCTACCGCCCCGCCGGTACCGTTCACACCATGATCTACGCGCCGCGCCGCGCCTCGTCCCCACCACTTTCCGTCCGCCCCGCCGTGCCGGGTGATCTTCCTGCCCTCCGCGAGCGCATCCGGGACGAGAGCTGGACCCGCTGGGGTCTGCCGGGCGCGGGTCACGCCCGGATTCAGGGGCCTGGAGATCCCATGGAGGGAGTCGATCCACGCCCTGGCGGGCGCGACGACGGGGCGGACCCTCCACCGTCGGATTCGGCAGGACGTGTCGGGGGCCACGCGCTCTCCGACCTCCTGGTGGCGGAGGAACGCGACGACCTGGCCGCCTGCGCCACCTTCTGGGACCCCACGCCATGGCGGCAGGTCGTGGTCGATGGCTACCGGCCGACCACCGCCTGGCTCCGGCACCCCATCAACCTCATCTCTCGCGTCCGAGGCCGCCCGGTCCTGCCCCGGCCCGGCGCCGTTCTTCCCCTGCGTTCCCTGGCCCCGCTGACGGGCGGCCACCGGCCCGAGGCCTTCCGCGACATTCTGCGCGCCGCCCTTGGACGCGCCGCCGAGGCCCGCGCCCTGGTGATGCTGGCCCTTCATGAGCGCGACCCCCTGCTCCCCATCGCCCGGTTGGTTCGCCATCTGGACTTGACCAGCCGCCTCTACACAGTGGATTGGAAGACGACAGACACCCCGGGCCTTCCCGACCCTGTTGTTCCTCACCTTGACGCCGGACTGCTCTGATCCATGCGCCTGACTTCCCGCATCGTTCCGGTCTCCCGGCTCGACCCGGACCGGAAGACCGCCATGCTGGCGCTGATGCAGGCCCATTACGAGGGCGTGGAGCCCCGCGACTTCGGTCGCGACCTTATGGCCAAGGATGAGGCCATCGTGCTCTCTGCCCCGGACGGAACGCTGGCCGGGTTCTCGACCCAGGTCGTGCGGCGGCTGGACACGGGCCCGGCCCGGATCCTGTTCTCGGGCGACACCGTCATCGACCGCCCCCACTGGGGCACCAATGCGCTCGCCCTCGCCTGGTGTCGGCGCATGATCGACCTGGCCGCCCGCGCCGGCCCGCCCCTGTGGTGGCTCCTGGTCTCCAAGCACCCCCGCACCTACCGATACCTAAGCGTGTTCCATCGAGAGTTCTGGCCCCGGCACGATCAGTCCACCCCCGACGACGTGCAGCGCCTGATGGATGCGGCGGGGGCATCGTTCTTCGGCCCCCGCTACGACCGCACCACCGGCCTCGTTCGGGCCTTGCCCGGCGGTCAGCGCCTGCGTCCCGAATACGCCCAGGATTCGGGAGAGGCGTCCCGCGATCCCCACACCCGCTACTTCGCCGCCCGCAACCCGAAGGCCGCCGACGGCCACGAGCTGCTCTGCCTGGCCCCCGCCCGCGCCGACAATCTTCACCGCTATCTGCGGCGGGAGATGCAGCGGACACCCCATCCGTGATCCGCCAAGGCTCGCCCGACGTGCCCTCCGCCCAACCGCCTCCGCCCTGGCTTGCCGCCCTGGCCCGCGACGCGAGGCCGTTCGAACGGGCCCGGCGCGATGCCGCGGCGGCGCAGCGGGCCTGTCTCCGTCGGGCGCTCGCCGCAGGACAGGGGACGGCGTTCGGGCGGGAGCATGGGTTCGACGCCACCGCCGATGCCCGTGCCTACGCCCGGGCGGTGCCGGTCCGGACCTGGGAGGACGTCGCGCCGTACGTGGACCGGATCCGCGCCGGGGAGCGGTCGGTGCTTACCTCGGAGCCCGTGGACCGCCTCGAGCCGACCAGCGGATCGACCTCCGGCACCAAGTGGATTCCATCTACCCCGAACTTCCGTAGGGATGTCCGGAAGGCGGTGGCGGCCTGGCTGGCCTCGCTCTATGCCGAACGTCCGAAACTCCGCGCCGGATGCTCCTACTGGGCGCTTTCGCCTTCCACCCCGCCCCCCATGACCCCTGGCGCCTCGGCGGTGCCGGTCGGGTTTGCCCGCGACGCCGACTACCTCGGCCCCACGGTCGCCCGGCTCTTCCGCGACCACCTCGCCGTCCCCGACTCCGTGGCCGGCCTCGACGGCGCGGAGGTGGTGGCCCGGACCAGTCTGCTCCACCTGCTCGCCCGCGCCGACCTCCGCCTGATCTCCGTCTGGAGCCCGACCTTCTTCGAGGCGTTGCTCCGGCGGGCCGCACCGCACCTGGACGCGATTTTCCGCGACCTGGCCGGCGGACGCGGCGTGCCGGCCCAACCGGGCCGGGCGCGGCGGCTGGCCCGCCTCTGGTCCGCCGGCGCGCCCGACGCCTGGCCCCTGGCCGCCGCCTGGCCCCGGGTGGAGGTGGTGAGCTGCTGGGCGGACGCCTGGGCGGCCGAGCCCGCCCGCCGCCTGGCCGCCCGCTTCCCGTCGGCCGTCGTGCAGCCCAAGGGGCTGATGTCCACCGAAGGCGTGGTCTCCATCCCGCTGGGCGCCGGGGAGGCATGCCGCCACGTGCTGGCGGCCACGTCGCACTACGTCGAAGGGCTCGATCCCGAGACCGGCGAAACCTGGCCCATGGTCGAGGCCCCGCACGGCCGCCGGCTGGAGGTGGTGCTGACCACCCGGGCCGGGCTGTACCGAGTGCGGACGGGCGATCTCGTCGAACTGCGGGGACACGTTGACGCGATTCCCGTCGTCGCCTTCCTAGGCCGGGCTCGGGAGGTCAGCGACCTGGTCGGCGAAAAGCTCCAGGCCGGGGCGGTGGAGCCGGTTCTCGACCGGGTGCTGGGCCGCCCCGGCCCCTGGCGCACCATCGTGCCGGACGCATCGACGACACCGCCCCGCTATCTGGTGCTGGCGGAGGCGGAACCACGGGAGGAGGACGACGAAGCGGCGGAAGCCGACCTTGAGCGCGGACTCCGCGGGAACTACCACTACGCCCACGCCCGCAACCTGGGTCAGCTCGGCCCGGTCCGCCTGCTCCGACACCCCGGCATGGCATCCCTCGTGCGCGACATCCGGTCACGATGGGCGCAGCAAGGGGTGGTGAAGGAGCCCGTCTTCGATCCCCGACCCCGGCCCTGGAGCCACCTCCTGCGGGAGGCGGGGGTGCGGCCGGATGGTGAGCAACGTGGTTCCGCCACGTAGGGCGGCCATTTCTGCGTGCCGGGGCGAAGCGTCTGCGCGAAGCCTCGGCTGACCCTATGGGAACGAGCGGGGGACAAGCCGAACACGCGATTTCTGGCCCGCGCCCTGACGGGGCTTCATCCGCCAGCCACG
The DNA here is from genome assembly GCA_003566475.1 of PVC group bacterium. GTDB lineage: Bacteria > Verrucomicrobiota > Kiritimatiellia > SS1-B-03-39 > PXDE01 > PXDE01. The sequence continues at coordinate 12,292 of PXDE01000016.1, forward strand.
GATCGCGGCCTTGCCGCTACCCTGGGTCCGGCGAGTGACGTTGACTGGCACTTCTGCGACCCCTCCGGGGTCGGTCCCATTCTGGGGCACGAGATCCGGGGGTGTCGCTCCGCTTACCCCCGGCTAACGGCTGGCACCCCTCCGGGGTGGCTGGGATCCATGCGACCCCGGAGGGGTCGAAGCGATTAGCCGGGGGTCGAGCAACGCGACACCCCCGGAACCCGTATCCTCTCTTATTCGTCCGACCCCGGAGGGGTCGCAGCATCCTGTTGTCTTCAAAGCGTCATCGACGTCGCCACACGTGCAGACGCGTGGCCTCACTCCGGAAGTATGCGTGTGGGCCGGATGGTGGCGGGGTCGTAGAGCTGGGGCCATTCCGACGCGAGATCCTTCGCCGAGAAGAACCGAGCCGAACCTCCGACCGTCGCGACGACGAGGCCATGCCCCCCGAACGGATGCTTGTCCCGATCCAGCGCCGGAACCCGGGCGGAGAGGTTGGTATACGCCGAATCGAAGTTCCGGGAGATCACAAGCGGTTGCGTGACGGGATCCTCGATAATGAGCCCGGCCACGATCCGCCAGGCGTTGTGGGCCGAGGTGAACGTTCCGTCGCCGACCTGTCCTGGGGCCATGGGCACACCGGCGCCGCCGAAGAACCCGGCCCGGACGGTGAGGTACCCGTTGGTGACCAGCGCGGCGAGGAACTCCGTGGAACTGCCCGGATAGTCCACAGGGGGGGGGAGGTCCATGACCCGCTGTCCGTCCGGATAGAGGGAGATACCGCCGGACACGATGGCCTGGGCGATGGAACGCGCGTTGGCGATCATCTGCGTGGGTGCCCTGGCGCGTGGCCTCGAATGCAGCGGCCCCACCGCGACGGTCACGAAGATGGCCAGCAGGAAGGCGAGCAGGAGGATGACCCCCACCTCCATCAGCTTCAGTGGCGTGCCATTCGTGTCCATGGGCGTCCTTTCGCGGTTGGAGATGGCCGTCGGCTGAGCGGCTGCCCTGTGGCGGCGAGGGCGGTTCCGGCGTCAGGCCTGCGCGTCGGCCGGGCGCGGCTTGAGGAGACTGAGGGCGAGGATGCCTCCACCGAAAAAGAGGATCATGAGGATCCGGACCCACCCGGGCACGCCGCCGGCGCGGTGCTGGTCGAGCAGGTCGTAGAACACCACCCGGTCGAACGCCCGCACCCCGAAGTACACGGCGAGCCCGATGATAATGTTGCGGTTGGCCAGGGGGTCGCGGGCGGCCAGTCCGGCCAGCGCGGCCACGGCGAGGCACAGCGCGGCCGCGTAGCGGACCACGATGGAGACCTGGGGGGTCAGCTCGATGGACACCCCGAACAGGAACCGGGCCAGGCCGAGGGCCTGCTCCTGGAACAGGGTTCCGGCCACGCCGGCCAGGACGTGGTAGATGCAGATGGTCCACAGCAGGGCCTTCAGCGCGGTCAGGCGGCCACGGTCGCTCATGGCGTACCTCCAGAGGGCGCGTGTGTAACCGCGCCCCGGCTCGGGTTGAGGGACAAGGGCTCGACACCGGAAAGTCTAGGCCCGCCCGGGGACGGGGCCAAGCGATTTCTCGACCCGCAGGTCGCGATTGACCTGTGGCCGCCATATAGTAAGAACATCGTTTCCCCCGTATTCGCACCCCGAGCCCAAGCCCGAGCATGAAACGATCCGACATCAACCAGATCATCCGAGACGCGGAAGCGTTCTTCGAGGCCCATCAGATCCACCTGCCCGCGTTCGCCCGCTGGTCCCCGGCCGACTGGGAGCACCACCGCGACGACGCCCGGGAGGTGATCGACGCCCGGCTGGGCTGGGACGTGACCGACCTCGGCCAGGGCCGGTTCGAGCAGGTGGGGCTGGTGCTGTTCACGGTGCGCAACGGGGTGCCCGGCGACCCCCGCTACCCCAAGCCCTACGCCGAGAAGGTGATGGTGTCGCGGCCCGGGCAGGTCACCCCCATGCACTTCCACTGGCGCAAGACCGAGGACATCATCAACCGCGGCGGCGGGGATCTGGTGGTGGAGCTGATCCGGTCGGACGCGGATGAGCAGCCGACCGAGGAGGAGGTGACGGTGCAGGTGGACGGCCAGAGCCGCCGGGTGCCCCCCCGCGGGAAGATCGTCCTCCGGCCCGGCGAGAGCATCACCCTGGTCCCCCGGCTCTACCACGCCTTCTGGGGCGACCCCGCCAAGGGACCGGTGCTCATCGGCGAGGTGTCGTCGGTCAACGACGACGCCACCGACAACCGGTTTCTGGAGCCCCTGGGCCGGTTCCCGTCCGTCGAGGAGGACGAGGCGCCCCGCCGCCTCCTGGTGAGCGACTACGCGACCCGGCTGGAGCGATGACCAGGACCATCCCCTGTCCGAAGGGCGAGGTGCCCACGATCCAGGCTCAGGCGGACGCCCTGGAGAAGGAGTTCCGCGACTTCTCCGACTGGACCGAGCGCTACGAGCACATCATCGAGCTTGGCCAGGCCCTGGATCCTCTGCCCGAGGAGCTGCGCCGGCCCGAGTTCGAGGTGCCCGGCTGCCAGTCGCAGGTCTGGCTGGTCTGCGAGCGGGCCGACGACGGCCGCCTGTGCTTCCACGGCCACAGCGACTCGCTGATTGTGCGCGGGCTGCTGGCCGTGCTCATCCGCCTCTGCGACCGCCAGCGGCCCGAGGACATCCTGGCCTGGGATCTCGCCTTCCTCGAGACCATCGGCCTCCAGCAGCACCTCACCCCCAGCCGGACCAACGGGTTCGTCGCCATGTGGCGAAAAATCCAGGAATGCGCGGCCCGGGCGGCGGGCCGTGAGCCGTGATCCGTGATCGGTGGGGATGGGTCAGTAGTCGGTGGTCAGTGGTCAGTGCAGGCCGCTGGACCGCTGGGTTCAGCCGGATGAGGGGAGAGACCATGGCCGATGTGGGTTGTGCGATCCGACTTCGCGAGGACGCTACGTCGGACAAGTCGTGGGATGTGGGGCGGCTTTCCCGTGGCACGGGGGGCCTCCCCCCGTGCCTCCTGAGATCCTTCGGGCGGCTCCGTAGGGTTCTCGGTGCCGACGGCCTGTCTTGGGGGCAGGGCATGGGGGCAGGCG
>PXDE01000107.1 GCA_003566475.1 PVC group bacterium
GCCCTGCTGACCGCCGCCCTCCTCGTCCCCGGCCTGACCCGGGCCGGGGAACCCGCCGCACCCTCCGCCGGATGGCCGGGCTGGCGGGGGCCCACGTTTTCGGGCAGCGCAGGGGAGGTGGCCGAGGATCTGGTGGACGATCCCCGCAAGGCCCGGCGGATCTGGGAGAGCGACGCAGAGCTGCCGGGGGCCCGGGTGGGCGACGGGCGCGGGGTGCGGGCCGACGAGGGCCTGCCTGGCATCTCGGGCGGGTTCGCCAGCCCGGTGATGGCCGACGGCCGGGTGGTGCTGTCCTACTACATCCCCAACGGCGAGGGCGAAGCCTACTGGAAGGCGGCGGTCGAGCGCCACGAGCCCGCCGGGGGCTACGGGCGCGCGAAGTGGTGGATCGAGACCGACGACGTCATCCACGCCTTCGACGCCGAGACCGGCCGCACCCTCTGGCGCGCCGTGTTCCCCCGCGAGGGCATGAACTACAACCTGTTCAACAAGGGCGGACCCTGCAACCTGACTCCCCTCATCCACGGCGGCCGGGTCTATGCGGTGGGATCGGCGGGCAAGGTGTATTGCGTGGATGCGGCCACCGGCGAGCCGGTCTGGGACTCCGACGTGGGCGAGCGCTACCGGCGCCAGATGGAGCTCAAGCGGGTGTGCATGGAGCAGCGGGTGATCCCCCAGTACAACCGCGACATGTCGAGCACGGTGGTGGTGGTGGAAGGGGTGCTTGTGACCAGCGACTTCCTCGGCTACAAGGTCCAGACCCCGCTGCGGGAGTTCAACTGGTCGGACGGCTGCGGGCTGGTGGGGTTCGACGCCGCCACCGGCGAGCGCCTGTGGAACCGGCGCCAGATCCTGGCCAACTGGGCCAGCCCGGTGGTGTGGCGGCATGGGGGTCGGGAATTCGTGGTGGCGGGATCGCGTAGCCACATCACCTGCGTCGAACCCCGCACCGGGGAGATCGTCTGGCAGGTCGAGTCCACGCAGAGCCAGGACACCCTGACCGTGGGCGGCGACATGCTGATCCTTCACGAGGAGGGCACGCTGGCCGGCTACCGGATGAGCCCCGAGGGCGCGGAACGGGTCTGGCGCCTGCCTGGCAACGCGGGGCAGGCCGCCACCCTGCCCGTGATCCACCAGGGCAAGGTCTATGTCTCGATGCAGTCCGGGCGCACCCTGTGCATCGACCTGGAGACGGGGCGGATCCAGGCCGAGATCGGGGCGGGCGGACGCGGATACCTGGTGGCCATGGGCGACCGGCTGTTCATGCAGCACGGCGGCGGCTGCGTGATGATCAACCCCGCCCGCCATCACTTCCAGTCCATGGGCGGGATCTGGAACGCCCCCTCGATCAGCACCTACATGAACCCCCTCGTTCCGGCCGCCGCCGACGGACGGATGGTCTTCCGCTGCCGCTCCGGCCGTCTCATCGCCTACGACCTCCGGGCCGCCCACGCCCACGCCGAACCCCAGGTGGAGGAGGGGGAGGACGCGACCATCGCCCAGCCGGTGGCCGCCCCGGTGGCCCCCCAGCGCCGCACCGGGTCGCGCCCACCCACCGACCCCTTCGCCGAGGACGACGGCGATCCCCTCGACGACCTGCTCGACGGGATGCTGTTCTGACGCGGCCGCGTGCCGTGGGCGCTCAGGAAATCTCTGGAGACAGGAACCCACCACGATCAATGCTTGCAAATTAGAATCGCCGGTTCTATTTTACAGGAATGATTACTCGGCTTGCCTCCTCGCTAATCGACGCCATGTCGAGACAGTTCCCAGCGATCCTGATCCTGGGCCCCCGCCAGTGCGGAAAAACCACGCTTGCACGCAACTTCTTGGAAGGTAACTATTTCGACCTGGAACGGCCCTCGGACTATCGTGTGTTCGCCGACGATCCCGAGCTGGCCCTGTCCCGACTGGAAGGACCGCTGATTCTGGACGAGGCCCAAACCCTGCCGGCCCTTTTCGCGGTTCTTCGGTCCGTGATCGATGACCGACGGCAAGACAGGGGTCGCTTCGTGCTCCTGGGCTCTGTCAACCCGAACCTGGTCCGCCAGGTGTCCGAAAGCCTGGCGGGCAGAGTCGGCGTGGTGGAACTCTCTCCCTTCTTGTTCCCGGAAGTCGGCGGGAGGGAGCGCGACCTGCCGGAGTTCTGGCTGCGGGGCGGCTACCCGGAGGCCTGGTCCGAACCGGATTCGGACCGGCGGACACGCTGGCAGGAGCAGTATGTCCAGGCCCTGGTCGAGCGCGACCTCGCCCGGCACGGCCTGCGGATCTCCCCGCCCCAGATGCGGCGGGTTCTGGGCATGGCGGCTCACGTCCACGGCGGCCTGCTCAACCTGTCCGAACTTGGCCGGTCCCTGGGAGTGAGCTACCACACCGTCCAAAGCTATCTGGACGTGCTGGAAGGCCATTTTCTGATCCGCCGGCTGCTCCCCTGGCATGCCAATCTGGGCAAGCGTCTGGTCAAGTCCCCGAAGCTGTACATCCGCGACAGCGGGCTTCTGCACTACCTTCTGGGCATTCGCACCGAGCGCAACCTGCTGGAATCGCCTCGGCGCGGGGCGAGCTGGGAGGGATTCATGATCGAGCAGGTGATCGCCCTGGAGGCACTGGCCGGCCCGGGTCGGCAGTTCTGGTTCTACCGGACCCAGGCCGGAGCGGAGATCGATCTGGTGGTGGAGCGCGACGGACGGCGGACGGGATACGAGTTCAAGGCGGCGTGCGCCGTCGGCCGCTCGGACGCCTCGGGACTCCGGGCGGGGCTTGCCGACGGCGTGATCTCCGAGGGCCGCGTAGTACACCTGGGCACGCGCCGCTTCCCGCTGGCCCCTGAGGTGGAGGCGGTGCCGGCTCATGGACTTCTGGCGGAGCTGAGCCCGTAGACCTCCGACCCGCTACAGGCGGAACCCCAGCCAGGGGACCGCCCCAAGCCCGACATGGGCCGCGGGCAGCAGCACCCCGAAGATGAGGAATCCCAGCTTCATGAGGGTCTGGTCCCCTGGGGTCAGCGCCTGCGGGCGACGTAGCGCCAAATAGCCGACCAGCCCCCAGTGCACGGCGATGGCGACCATGCACCAGAAGGCGACGACCCCTCCATCGGTGATCAGGGACGCCGCCAGCAACAGCACCGTCTGCGCCACCAGCGACCCGAAAAGGGCCCGCTTGAGCTCCACCAGACGCCTCATCTTGGGAGGGCTTCCCAACGCGACGAATCGGTTCATGGTCCACGAGCCTCCATGGGCAGCTCCGCCAAAGGCCGCAGGGCAGTTCTGCCCGGGGTTGTCGACAAGCATGCGCCTCGGTCTCGCGGGCGGTCGAGATTCTTGTGCGGGCTGCTCTGAGCCACGGTCCTGTCGTGGGTCCGGCTTGTTGCCGGATCCCCGCGGCGTTTGTGTCCACCTGCAAGGCGGACCTACATCGGCGGCCCACCCGCCGGCAGGTCTTGTTGCCCCCATCCGGCTGGCTCCAACGGTCCAGCGGCCGTCACTGCTCTGAGACACCAGATCACGCCAAGCCCCACAAATCACGGCTCGCCAGCAGGATGTCCCCGACGTGGCACGGGGGCGCCTGCCCCCGTGCCCTGCCCCCACAA
>PXDE01000355.1 GCA_003566475.1 PVC group bacterium
GCTGCCTGTTCACCAACCAGATCCGGGAGAAGATCGGGGTGATGTTCGGCAGCCCCGAGACCACCCCGGGCGGCCGGGCCCTGAAGTTCTACGCCTCGGTGCGCATGGACATCCGGCGCATCGCGGCCATCAAGGACAACACGGGCCGGGTCATGGGCAACCGGACCAAGGTGAAGGTGGTGAAGAACAAGATGGCCCCGCCCTTCGTGGAGTCGGAGTTCGACATCCTCTACGCCGAGGGCATCTCCTACACGGGCACCATCGTGGACGCGGCGGTGCAGTACGAGCTGCTGGAGAAGCGCGGGTCGTGGCTGTCGTACGAGGGCGAGCAGATCGGCCAGGGCCGCGACGCCGCCCGCGAGCGGCTGAAGGAGGACGAGGCCCTGCGCGAGAAGCTGGTGAAGGCCATCTACGAGAAGGCCGGGATGACCCCGGCCTGACCGCCCCGCCCATGCGCGCCGCCGAGATCCGCCAGTCGTTCCTCGACTTCTTCCGGGACAAGGGCCACGAGATCGTGCCCAGCTCCCCGGTGGTCCTGCCCGCCGACCCCACCCTGCTGTTCACCAACGCGGGGATGAACCAGTTCAAGGAGATCTTCCTGGGCGCCCGCACCCCCGCCCACCCCCGGGTGGCCAACAGCCAGAAGTGCATCCGGGTGAGCGGCAAGCACAACGACCTCGAGGAGGTGGGGTACGACACCTACCACCACACGTTCTTCGAGATGCTGGGCAACTGGTCCTTCGGCGACTACTACAAGCGCGAGGCCATCGCCTGGGCCTGGGAGCTGCTGACCCGGGTCTGGAAGCTGCCGCCCGAACGTCTGTGGGCCACCGTCTACAAGGACGACGACGAGGCGGAGGCGCTCTGGAGGGAGCTCACCTCGATCGACCCCGCCCACATCCTGCGCTTCGACGAGACCGACAACTTCTGGGAGATGGGCGAGACCGGCCCCTGCGGGCCCTGCTCGGAGATCCATGTCGACCTGACCCCCGACGGGTCGGCCACGGCGGACCTGGTGAACGCGGGCCGCCCGGACCTGATCGAGATCTGGAACCTGGTGTTCATCCAGTACAACCGCCGGGCCGACGGGTCGCTGGAGGAGCTGCCGGCCAAGCATGTGGATACGGGCATGGGGTTCGAGCGGGTGGTGGCGGTGCTCCAGGGCAAGGCCTCCAACTACGACACCGACGTCTTCCAGCCGCTGATCGGCAAGGTGGCCGAGCTGAGCGGCCGGGCCTACGCCGGGGACGACGCGGTGGCCATGCGGGTGATCGCCGACCACGTGCGCACGCTGTCGCTGGCCATCGCCGACGGGGTGATCCCCTCCAACGAAGGCCGGGGCTATGTGCTCCGCCGCCTGCTCCGCCGGGCCGTGCGCTACGGCCGCAACCTCGGCCTGGAGCGGCCCTTCCTCGGCGACCTGCTGCCCACGCTCACCGAGAGCCTGGGCGACGCCTATCCCGAGCTGCGGACCCACCGGCAGGCCATCCTCCGCGCCCTCAAGGCCGAGGAGGAGAGCTTCGCGGCCACCCTGGGCCGCGGGCTGGTGCTGTTCGAGAAGACGGTGGCCCGCACCCGGGCGGCCGGGGCGACCACGTTCCCCGGCGAGGACGCGTTCAAGCTCTACGACACCTACGGGTTCCCTCTGGACCTCACCGTGCTCATGGCCCGCGAGCAGGGTCTGGAGGTCGACGAGGCGGAGTTCGAGCGGCACATGGAGGCCCAGCGGACGCGGGGCCGCAAGGCCCGCGAGGAGGGCGGCGCGGGCGCCCGGGCCGACCTGGTCGCCGACCTCGTGGCCCAGGGCCTGACCTCGACGTTCGTCGGATACGGCGAGATCGAGACCCACAGCGAGGTCATCGCCCTCGCCGGGCCGGACGGGCTGACCGACTCCCTGTCCGCCGGACAGACCGGGTCGGTGCTCCTGCGGGAGACGCCGTTCTATGGCGAGGCGGGCGGTCAGGTTGGCGACCATGGCATGCTGGTCACCCCGCACGGGGTCTTCGCCGTGCAGGACACCCAGAAGCCGGCGGCGGGCATCATCCTCCACATCGGCGAAGTGGCCGAAGGCACCTTCCGCGTGGGCGAGACCGCCAAGGCCACGGTGGACGAGGACCGGCGGGCGGCCCTGGCCCGCCACCATTCGGCCACCCACCTGATGGCCCAGGCCCTGCGCGACCGGCTGGGGTCGGGCGTGCGGCAGGCGGGGTCGCTGGTCGCCCCCGACCGGCTGCGGTTCGACTTCACCCACTTCGAAGGCGTCAGCCGGAGCGACCTCGCCGAGGTCGAGCGGCAGGTGAACGCCTGGATCCGGCAGGACGACGAGGTCCGGACCTACGAGATCGACTTCAAGGACGTGGCGGGCTCGGGGATCGTGGCCGTGTTCGACGAGAAGTACGGCGACCGGGTTCGGGTGGTGGACATCGGCGGCTACAGCAAGGAGCTGTGTGGCGGCACCCATGTGGACCGGGTGGGTCGGCTCGGCTTCTTCCGCATCCTGTCCGAGGGCTCGGTGGCGTCCGGGGTGCGGCGGATCGAGGCGGTGGTGGGGGCCGACGCGGTGGCCCTGGCCCAGGCCGACCGGGATCTGCTCCACCGCCTGGCCGAGTCGTTCTCGGTGCCGACCGATCAGCTCGCCGACCGGGTGCAGGGGCTGATGCACCGCACCCGCGAGCTTGAGAAGACGCTTCGGCAGCAGGCGCAGCAGGTGGCCCTGGCCCAGACCGGCTGCCTGGTCGCCCAGGCCAGGTCGCATGGCGGGGTGAGGATCGTGGCCGCGCCGGTCCCGGTGGCCGACGCCGACGCCCTGGCCGGTCTGCGCGACGCGGTGCTCAAGGAACTGGGCAGCGGGGTGGTGGTGCTGGGGGCCAATCTCGACGGCAAGGCCGCCTTCGTGTGCGCGGTGTCTCCAGACCTGGTGAAGCAGGGCTGGCACGCGGGCAAGCTCATCGGCGCGGTGGCCAAGGCGGCGGGCGGCGGCGGCGGCGGCAAGCCCGAGGCCGCCCAGGCCGGGGCCAAGGACGGGACCAAGGTCGCCGAGGCGCTCCACGCGCTGGACGGGATTCTGGGGGTCGCGGCCGGGGGGTGAGCGAAGGCGTGCCGGTCCGCCGGCCCGTTGACTCACTCGGGGAGGATGCGGGTGGGGCCGATGGTGGCGGGGTCGTAGAGGGTGGGCCAGACGGTGGGGAGGTCGGCGGCGGGAATCCACTGGGCCGAACCGCCCACTGTGACCACCACCAGCCCTTCGTCTCCGAACGGTGCCTTGGTTCGGTCGAGACCCGGAACCTGGCCGGAAAGCGAGGTGTAGGAGGCGTCGAGATTGCGGGAGACCAGCAGAGGGGCCGTCGCAGGTCCGTCCACGGTGACCCCGGCCACGATCCTCCACGCGTTGTGTTCCGAGGTGAAGGTTCCGTCATCCACCGGTCCCGAGCCCCGGAGAACTCTGGGGCCATGGAAGAAATCGGCCTGGACACGCAGATGACGGTTCGTGACCAGGTGGATGAAGTAGTCGGTGGACGTGCCGGGAAAACCCACCTCAGGCAGAGACCAGGATTCCGGGTCGGTGATGGTCGCGCCGAC
>PXDE01000038.1 GCA_003566475.1 PVC group bacterium
ACCGTCCCCTGACTCCTCACTGAACCCTGAACACTGACTCTTTGCCCCCTCCCCCTGTCATGGTAGGCTGGTCGAACGTTCAACACCCGCCACCCACCCGGAACCTGCCCATGTCCCTCCCCCTTCGCACTTCACTCCGTCGTTCTTCGGTCGCCGCCGCTCTGCTGGCAGTCGTCCTGATTCCCCTGGCCGCCCGTGCCGAAGCCGATCCGGAGGCGGTGGCGGCGGCGCGGGCCCGGATGCGGGACGTGCCCCACCCGTTCATGATGTGGACCCGGGAAGAGGCGACGGAACTGCGGCGGCGGATCGAGTCCGACCCCATGGCCCAGGAGCAGCATGCCCGCATGAAAGCCCGCGACGGGGTCGGCCGGGGCGGCCACCCCACGCTGCTCAACCTGTTCAACTACCTGGTGATGGGCGACGAGGAGGCGGGGGAGCGGGAACTGGCCCAGCTCCGACGGTTCGCGGGGTCGGTCCCCGAGCCCCTGACCGAGGCCTTCCAGCGTGAGGCGGCGGGCCGCCGCTGGGCGCGGGGCGGGGCCAGCTTCTCGGACCGGCACATGCGCGACGAGCAGACCCTGAACGTCCTCCGCTACGACGCCCTGTACGACCGGCTCACCCCCGAGGAGCGGGAGGCGGTGGAGGGCAGTTTCCGTGCCTACATTCAGTTCCACCTCGATGGTCACAAGCCCTGGCACCCGGACTTCCGCTACGACCGCATGAGCTGGCTGCCCAACATGCACTGGCCCCGGACCATCGGCACCCACCTCATGGCCGTGGTGCTGAAGGATCCGGAGGCCATCGACGGCATGTTCCGGTCCGAGGGAGGGTTCAAGTGGTTCTTCGACGCGTACCTTTCGGACGGGCGGTTCTACAACGAGGAGTTCGGGAAGTTCGGGCCGAACCTCGGGAGCAAGCTGATGTGGTGCGAGGCCCTGGAGCGGCTGAACCTGGGCGAGTACGGCTGGGGCTACACCGGCGCGGGCGGGGCGACCATGCTGCGCCACCTGTCCATGCTTTTCGACATCGGCCTGCCCCGGACCGTGATTCCCGGCGGGCTCGACAACTACCCCCGCGTCCACATGGGCGACACCCCGGGCCGGGATCTCGACCAGCCGCGTCTGGGCTTGCAGTCGATCGTGACCGGCTATCTGCGCGACGGGGCCACGGGGGGGAACTCCCGCTGGACCCAGGCCCGGATGCTGGGCCCTCTGCCCAAGCTGGGCACGCCGATGTGGATGGAGGTCGGGCACCGGCGCTTCCCCGACAAGGGCTTCGGCTACTTTCTGGCCGCCATGCGCGAACCCGGCGACGAGGCCTACATCCCCAGCCTCTACTTCGGCCTGGAGCCGGTGCGGCCCGGCGACGTGGCCCCGCCCCCCGCCCCCAGCTACCTGGCCCGCGAGCGCGGGTTCGCCCTGCTCCGGGCCGACGAGTCGCCCGGATACTGGTCGGGCCCCGGCCCCGCCGTGGCCCTGCAGTTCGGCATGTATTACGTGCACTACGCCCACGACTGCATGGCCATCCTCAATTACCACGCCTTCAACCGCCCCATTTACACCCATGGCTGGGGCGGGCGCGGCGGGACCATCAACGCCAGCATCAACAGCCATCGGCGCGGCTACACCGGCGGCCATCCCTGGCACGACACCGTGCGCGGCTACGCCGGGGTGGTGGTGGACAATCTCAAGGCCATGCCCATCGCCAGCGGCAACCAGGGCCTCGAACACCACATGCTGCGCGAGCAGTTCACCGATCCGGTGCGGTTCGTGGCCGCCCGGGTGGCCCCCACCGAGGTCACCGACACCCGCTGGGTGCTCAACGAGGAGACCGACGAGACCGAGGTGATCGAGGTGACCAGCGTGCGCGGCATCTACCCCGGCGTGGATCTCGAACGGGCGGTGTTTCTGACCGACGAGTACCTGTTCGACCTCTATTGGCTGAACAGCGAGGAACCCCGCCGGTACGACTGGCATGTCAGCGCTCTGGGGTCGCACGTCCTGGCCGAGGCCCAGGGCTGGCGGCCCACCTCCGAGCTGAACGGGTCCATGCTCTACCGCGAGATGGGCGAGCCTCAGCCCGAGGGCTTCGGGGACCGCTACGACGGTAACGACCTGCGCGACGTCCGGCGCTTCGATCCCGAGGCCGCCGACTGGGAGACCGTGATCGTGCAGGACGACCAGATGGTCGGGGACATGGAAGGGAGCATCTGGGGCCGGGAATGGTTCGACCGCAGGGTCGGCGTGCGCGTGCGCATGCTGGGCGAGGCGGGCACCGCCGTGTTCGCGGGCCGTCCGCCGGTGGGGGAGGGCGGGACGCTGGAGGAGGCGATGGCCCTCTATCCCGAGGTGGGCGGGGCCAGCCTCATGGTCCGCCGGACCCGGCCGGAGACCGTGTTCGCGGCCCTGCACGAGCCGTTCGAGGGCGGGCCCGAGCAGGGGCCGGTGGCCGGGTTCGCGCGCATCGCCGGCGCGGAGCATGCCCTGGCCGCGCGGGTGACGGGCACGGACGCCTCCGCCGTCAACGACCGCATCCTCATCGCCTGGGGGCCCGGCGCCGAGGAGCGGCACACCCTGGAGGGCGACGGCGAGCGATTCGTGTTCACCAGCCACGGCTTCGTCCGGATCGGCGCAGAGGAGGTCCAGGTGACCGGACAGGTGCACGAACTTCGGATCCGGGTCGAAGGCGAGCCCAGGCTGATGGTGAATGGCGAGGCGACCCCGGCCCGGATCGAAGACGGAGTGCTGGCGTATTGACGCCTGCCTGTCGGCGATAGGCCTTGGCCGCCCGGCGAAGCGTTCCGGTCTTGCTCCAGCCCCGGCAAGGCTCGCGCGGCGGGTTGACTTGGCGGGACGGGGGCGTAGGATGGCGGCTTCCCGTGTCCGGATGACCTTCCGACTCTGACCGCACTGCCCAGGAGACACCGCCATGGCCGCCAAGAAGACCGCGCCGAGTCCCGAGTCCACCGCCAACCTGCCGCCCGCCCTGGCCCAGGTTCTCCAGCAGATTCAGCGGGAGTATGGCGAGGGGGCGATCATGCGGCTGGGCGACGAGGAGGGGGGCAAGAAATGGCCCGCCATCTCGACCGGCGCCCTGACCCTGGACCTGGCCCTGGGCATCGGCGGGGTGCCCCGGGGGCGGGTGGTCGAGATCTACGGCCCCGAGTCCTCGGGCAAGACCACCCTCATGCTGCACATCATCGCCAACGCCCAGAAGGGGGGCGGGCTGGCCGCGTTCATCGACGCCGAGCACGCGCTGGATCCCGGCTACGCCAAGAAGATCGGGGTGAACATCGACGACCTCCTGGTCTCGCAGCCCGACTCCGGCGAGGAGGCGCTGAACATCGCGGAGACCCTGGTCAGGAGCAACGCCCTGGACGTGGTGGTGGTGGACTCGGTGGCGGCGCTGGCCCCCAAGGCGGAGCTGGAGGGGCAGATGGGGGACACCCATGTGGGCTTGCAGGCCCGGCTGATGTCGCAGGCCCTGCGCAAGCTCACGGCGGCCATCAACCGCTCGAAGTGCTGCTGCCTGTTCACCAACCAGATCCGGGAGAAGATCGGGG
>PXDE01000462.1 GCA_003566475.1 PVC group bacterium
AGCAGGCGCCGGCCGGGGAGGGAATCGGGCTTTCGGAGCACCGGGTCGCCATCAGGGTCCGCCGGGGTGCGCCAGGGCGGGGGCGGGTCGGGCGAAGCGCGTCGGCTCATGCGGGCGGAGACCGTCCGAGGCGCTCGAGCACCTGGCCCATGTCGCTCCACACGTCGTGGAACGGCTGGACGTTCTTCTGGGCCTTCTCGCGGAGCAGGTAGGACGGGTGAAAGGTGGGGAGGGCCGGGATGCCATGGTAGGCGTGCCATTTTCCGCGCTCCCGGGTGATGCCCCGCCGCCCCAGCAGGCCCTGCAGCGCCGAATTGCCCAGCACCACCAGCACCTTGGGCCGGAGAATCCCGATCTGCTCGTGCAGGAACGGCAGGCAGGCGGCCATCTCCGCCGCCTCCGGCGGCCGGTCCCGCAGCCGTCCGCCCCGGGCGGTGGCGGCCCGGCACTTCACCACGTTGGCGATGTAGACCTCCTCCCGGGCGAAGCCCATCTTGACGATCATCCGGTCCAGGATCTCCCCGGCCGGACCCACGAACGGCCGGCCCTGGCGGTCCTCCTCGAATCCCGGGCCCTCGCCGACGAACATGATCTCGGGCTCGGGGCTGCCTTCGCCCGGGACGACATGCGTCCGGCCCGCGTGCAGGGGGCAGGCCTGGCAGGCCGCCACCCGGGCCGCCAGATCCTCCAGCCCCGCCCGGCGCGTCTCGACGGGCAGCGGCGTCTGGGGCCAGTCGGGCAGGGGGCGGGGCGGGGGCGGAGGAGCGGGGGCGGGCCGTCCCCGCGCAGGCGGTGGGGATGGAGCGGCGGCGGCGGGCCTCGGCGCGGCCGACCGTGCCGAGGCCGGAGGCGTCGCGGCCGGAATCGGGCCTCGCAGGGAGGCTGCCACCTCCGGCGGCAGTTCCAGCGAGCCCAGGCCCTCCGCCTTCAGCCAGGCCAGCCAGGTCTCGACCTGCCCGGCCAGATCGCCGAGCCGCTCCAGGGTGCCGTTGCCGGATGCCAAGGTCATGGTCCGCAGTCTACCCGCGCCACAGGGGCGGGTTCAATGGCGGAAGAGGAGGGAGGGATTGGGGATTGTGGATTGTGGATTGTGGATTGTGGATTTGGGATGCGCGATGCGGGATGTCTGTCCCTGGTTCCTGGTCCTTGGTCCGCTCTTGGCTGGCGCCCGGCTCGTTCCAGGAACCCGGGCATAGCCTGTCCTGGCTCCGGCCCGTCCCGCCCGTGGCGGGACTCGCCCTCCCGCGCGGCCCTCCTCCGAGGCGTGGGTTCGTTCGATTGAGCACCTTCCTTCGACATTCGAAGTTCGACATTCGACATTCTGCGGTTTTCCCGAGATCCCGCCCGAGCCGCGAAAATCGATAGCGAAAGCGAAAGGCGACGGGTCCGCCCTCACCCAATCCACAATCCACAATCCACAATCTGAAATCCAACCTTGCATCCCGCCCGCCCGCGCCCCCGGTGCCGGTCCCCGCCTGACCCCTGAACCCTGAACCCTCGCCCTTCGGTGCTGTAGCCGCTTGACCCTGCCCGACCTTCCGTGCGTTACTTCACCCGTAGTCGGCAGCATGCCGCTTAAGGAGAAACCATCATGTCCGACCCTCAGAATCCCCAGACGCCCGAGCCCCCCGCTTCCGAGCCCGCCGCCCCCACCCCCGCGCCCGCGCCCGTGCCCATCGAGGCCTGGCTTCGCGAGGGGTTCAAGCTGTTCCAGTCCCAGCCCGGGCTGCTCATCGCGGCGGGGGCCATCACGGTGGCGCTGTCGGTGATCACCCTGGGCGTCCTGTCCGGGCCGCTGATGGCCGGCCTCTATATGCTGGTCCTTCGGCTTCATGACAAGGCGTCGCCGACGCCCAAGCCCGGGGATCTGTTCCAGGGCTTCCAGGTGTTCCTTCCCGCCTTTCTGCTCGTGGTGGGGGTGGCCGCCATCACCTTCGTGGGCTCCTTCATCCTTGACTTTGTTCCCATCGTCGGATCGCTGGCGGCCATGCTGGGCAGCGTGGTGCTCTCGGCGGTGGTCATGTTCGCCATGCCCCTGATCGCCGATCGCCGCATGCAGGTCTGGCCGGCGGTGGAGATGAGCCTCGACACCATCAAGCCGAACTTCTGGATGTTCCTGGCCTTCAACCTGCTGGCCGGGGTGATCTCCTCCGCGGGCATCATCGTCTGCTGCGTCGGCATCGTGGTCACCTTGCCCATCGGGGTGTGCATCCTGTCCGTGGCCTACCGCGACGTGTTCGGGCAGCCGGCGGCCGGCGAAGCCGCGCCGGCGGCGGGCGCCTGAGCCGCATGGACGGCGCCGCTCCGACCCGCCCCAGCATCACCGAGGATCTGTCGGCCTGGCTGCGCCAGGGGTTCTCCACCCTCTGGCCGGACGCCGACCTATCCGGGGTGGCCATCGAGGCCGTCCCCACCGCCGACGAGCGGCATGGCGACTACCAGGCCAACGCGGCCATGCCCCTGGCCAAGGTGCTCCGGGAGAAGCCCCGGGCCATCGCCGAGCGGTTCGTGGCCGAATCCGCGCCGCATCCCCTGGTGGCCTCGATGGAGGTCGCCGGGCCCGGGTTCATCAACCTGACCCTCGACGAGGCCGCGCTCGCCGGTCGCCTTGACGCCTTCGGCCCCGCGGGCCGGTTCAACGCCCCGGAACCCGGCCGCGGCCGTTCCCTGGTGCTGGACTACTCCAGCCCCAACGTGGCCAAGCCCATGCACATCGGCCATATTCGCTCCACCGTGATCGGCGCCGCCCTGGACCGGCTGCACCGCTTCCTGGGCTATCGGGTGATCTCCGACAACCACCTCGGCGACTGGGGCACCCAGTTCGGCCTGCTCCTGATCGGATTCCAGGCCTGGGCGGATCGCGAGGCCTACGCCCAGGATCCCATCGCCGAACTGGAGCGGATCTACCGCGAAAGCTATGCCCGGTCGCAGGAGGATCCGGCCTGGCTGGAGGCGGCGCGGGTGGCCCTGGTCGAGCTTCAGGGCGGCCATGCCGGTCACCGTGAGCTATGGGAGAGCTTCGTGGCTTCCAGCCTGGGGGAGTTCGAGCGCATCTACCAGCGGCTGGGGGTTCGCTTCGACCTCGTCCGCGGCGAGAGCTTCTACCAGGACCGGCTGGCCGAAACCGTGGACGCCCTGATCCAGGCGGGGATCGCCCGGGAAAGCGAGGGGGCCGTGGTGGCCGATCTGGAACCCTACGGCCTGCCGCCTTGCCTCCTGCAAAAAAAGGACGGCGCCACCCTCTATATCACCCGCGACCTGGCAGCGGCCATCTACCGCTACCGCACTTACCGCTTCGACCGCCTGCTTTACGTCGTAGGGGCCGAACAAAGCCTGCACTTCCAGCAGCTGTTTAAAATGCTGGAAGTGCTGGGGTTTCCCTGGGCCGATTCCTGCATACACGTGCCCTTCGGGCTGATCCGCTTCAAGGAAGGGCGCATGTCCACCCGGCTGGGCCGGGTGATCCTGCTGGAAGAGGTGCTGGAACGGGCCGTCGAGCTGGCGCACGAGATCATCCGCGAAAAAAACCCTGCGCTGGAACACAAAGAGAAGGCGGCCC